>JAQUHM010000184.1 GCA_028683595.1 Geobacteraceae bacterium
CTGGGAAAGCGGGCAAGCCAACCCTGCTCCGTGGCCAGGCAGTCCAGCTCGCTACCCTCCCCTGTTATGGCAGCAGCATGCAGCGGAAACTCGAGACCCGCCCGTTCATAGGCAAGTGTCGCCTCCAGCATGCCGTTGCGGGTCTCCTTCGTACCCCCGCTCTTGGAGATCACCAGGGTCAGGGTCTCTCCCAGGCTATCACCTATTTTCGCCAGGACCCGATCCATTCCGTCCGGGTCGGTATTGTCGAAAAAAAACAGCTGCATGGGATCATCTACAGAACCGAGCGCATCGGCAATGAATTGAGGACCAAGTGCCGACCCACCAATCCCGACAAGGAGTAAGCGGGAAAATCTTCCACCCTTCTGCGGAGCAATCTCACCGCTGTGGACTCGGGCGGCAAAGTCCTTGATCGCCACGATCGTCGTCTCGATATCATGCGAAATTTCTTTGGACGGTGCAAGGTACGGAGTACGCAGCCAGTAGTGCCCCACCATCCTTCCCTCATCGGGATTTGCTTCGGAACCGTCTTCCAACGCTGCCATATCCCGGTATGCCTTCAGCATGAAGGGTTCCATGGTCTGGAAATAATCGTCAGGGAAACTCATCCTGCTGACATCAAGAAGCAGACCAAGATCCGGATAGCAATTCAGATTTGCTTTATAGCGTTCCCATAGTTTCAGGCTGTCCATATGTCCCTCTCGTTTGTTTGCTAACTTAGACCTGCCAGGTTTTCAAAACCTGGCAGGTCTTCTTAAGGATTCACGATCCCGCTCGCTGCTTCCCGGTCCAACAGCCAGCTGACGTGATTTTCCGAAGCAGCGACCAAGGCCGCCGGATAGTGCACCTCGCCGCTTCCTCCCAATATTTCCCCAACAATTTCGGCCTTGGCTGCTCCCGTCACAAAGAAGACGATCCGGCGAGCACTGCTGAGAACCGGCAGAGTAAGGGTAACGCGATGACTCATCATCTTCTCCACATACACGGCAACAGCATTCCGTCCGGAGAAGCCGTCCAGATCCATACCCGGGAAAAGGGACGCAGTGTGTCCGTCACTCCCTACTCCGAGAAGCAGCAGGTCGAAAACCGGAATCTCCTCACCCGGGAATGAAGCGGACAGGTCAGCCTCGTACCGGCGGGCTGCTTCATCAGGGGACTCTTCACCCGCTATCCGGTGGATAACCGCACCGGGAGCCGGCAGCTTTGAGAGAAAAAGGCCTTCAGCCAAACGGAAATTGCTTTCTGCGTGCTCCGGAGGAACACAGCGTTCGTCAGCCCAGAATACATGTACCGCTCTCCAGTCAATCCCGGCGCGAGGAGCCTCCTCGGCCAGGCAACGAAACAGGGGGATCGGGGAAGAACCTCCTGAGAGTGCTACGGTAAAACGTCCTCGCGCAGTGAGTGCTTCCCGTGCCGCACCCAAAAACAGTTCCGCTCCACTGACACCGGCAGCTTCGGCTGTTTCAAAGATTTCTAGACACCTCCGGACGGTCACAGTGGCCTCCAGCTCCGCCCATCCTTCTCCAGCAGTGCAGCAGCGGCTGCCGGACCTTCTGATCCTGCCTCGTACAGGTACGTTTCCGCTGGCACATTGCGGGCTTCCAGCGCCGTTATCAACGGAGTAAGCAGCGACCAACTCTGTCCAACCCCATCCTCACGAACAAACAGCATCTGGTCACCCTCCATGCAGTCGAGGAGAACCCGTTCATAGGCGCTCAGGGAAAACTCTCGAGGATAATGGAAGTCGAGACTCACCGGCATGAGACACATCCGCGATCCGGGGTTCTTTGCCTGGACCTCCAGATGGATGCCCTCATCGGGCTGTACCTGAAGAATCAGGGTGTTGGCTTCGATTCTGCCGCCCATGGTCTGAGAAAACATCATGTGAGGGACTGGCCGGAAATGAATGGCAATCTCGGTCGTGCGCCGTTTCAGTCGTTTACCGGAGCGGAGATAGAAGGGAACCCCGTTCCAGCGCCAGTTGTCTATCCACACCTTCAACGCCGCATAGGTAGGCAGGGGAGAATCGGCAGCAACCCCGGCTTCCTCCCGGTATCCCTTGATTCCAGCGCTGACCGACCCGGCATACTGGCCGGTGACGACACAGTCCTCAAGCCTCTCCAGGGGAAAGGGCCGGATCGAATGCAGGACCTTGGCCTTCTCGTCCCTGACCAGATCAGCGGAAAAGAGGGATGGAGGTTCCATGGCCATCAGGGACAGAAGCTGGAACATGTGGTTCTGAAACATGTCCCGAAGCACACCGGCTTCCTCGTAATAGCCGGCGCGACGTTCTATGCCGATCGTCTCGGCGGCGGTTATCTGCACATGATCGATATAGCGCCTGTTCCAGAGAGGCTCGAACAGAGAGTTGGCAAAACGGAACATGAGGATATTCTGGACGGTCTCTTTGGCCAGATAGTGATCGATACGGTACACCTGGCTTTCCCGGAAGGCCTCCAAGAGAATGGCATCGAGATTTCTGGATGATTCCAGATCGTGGCCAAAAGGTTTCTCAATGACTAGCTTGACGCTGGAACCAGCCTGAGTTGCCAGGCCGGACTGGTGAAGGGTAGTAATGATATCTTCATAAACCACCGGCGGAGTCGCAAGGTAAAATATCCGGTCCCCCCCGGTACCGGCGGCCTCCTCCAAAGAAGGAAGCACTTCGGTCAGATTGGTGCGGAAAGACTCCGAATCGCGATAATCAATTGAACGATAGTGCAGTCGGGAGGAAAAGTCGCGCCAGCAGTTTTCGTTGCATTCTTCTGGAAAAGTCTCTCTCAGACCCTCCGCCATTAATTCACGGAAACGATTCGAATCCATCTCGGTCCGTGCAACACCGAGGACGAAGAATCCGCGGGGGAGCAGACGCTGCCGGAAGAGACGGTAGATGGCGGGAATCAGCTTGCGCTGAGCCAGATCGCCGGATGCTCCGAAAATCACCAGGCAGCAGCTCTTCGGAATCACGATACGGCAGGCAGGGGCCACCTGTCCCGATGAATTGTCTTCGTAGAGGGAATTCGTGTCCATGTACGTCCTTTAGCCTGTTTATCTCTTCATCTCACTGGCCATTCGCCGCAAGAGGCTAACGGCAAGCAACGGGTAAATCGAAATCTTTACGGTATTTCTGAATTTTTCTGCGGCGTGGCGGGACGCACGTCGCCCGCTCCAGCCGTGTCAACCTGTTTCTCGCCCCCCGCTTTAAGAACCGCGTGGCCGCCGAACTCGTTGCGGAGCGCGGCCAGGACTTTGTCGCCAAAGCTGTCCCCCAAACGGGAGCGGAAACGCTGAAAAAGGGAAGCTGCAATGACCGGAACAGGAACACCGGTATCGATGGCCTGCTGGACGGTCCAACGCCCCTCCCCCGAATCCTCCACATAACCCTGAATCGATTTCAGATTCGGGTCCTTGCGAAAGGCCTCCTCAGCCAGTTCCAGCAACCATGAGCGCACCACACTTCCTCGGTTCCAGAGGTGTGCCACCGCAGCCGGATCGACCGCCTGTCCATAGGGGGAGGCCTTGAGAATGGAAAAACCTTCGCCATAGGCGGCCATCATGCCGTATTCGATGCCATTGTGCACCATCTTGACGAAATGGCCCGCGCCGGTTTCTCCGCAATAAAGGTAGCCTTCTTCGGGTGCAAGGGTTCGAAAGAGCGGTTCAAGACGGGAATAATCATCGTGATCGCCGCCGACCATGAGGCAATACCCTTCCTTGAGCCCCCAGATACCGCCGCTCACGCCAACATCAAGATAATGGATCCCGAGGGGTTCCAGACGGTTCTTTCTTCGCACATCGTCCCGATAGAAGCTGTTTCCACCATCCAGGAGGCAATCTCCGGGAGAGAACAGCGTTACGAGCTGCTCGATGGTCTCATCGACCACCTCCCCGGCCGGCAGCATCAGCCAGACAGCCCGGGGGGGAGTAAGCATCTCCACCATTTCCTCCAGGGTAAAAGCCGGCCGGGCCCCTTCTGCCGCAATCTCCTCGACCTTTCCCGGAGAGCGGTTCCAGGCAACCACTTCGTGTCCGCCACGAAGGAGTCTCCGTGCCATATTAATCCCCATGCGTCCCAGACCAGCAATGGCAACCTGCATAGTTACTCCTCCTGTCGTTGACAGATTGTTCTAGGTTCGAGGTTAGAGGTTCAAGGTTAAAGGATCGAGGTTAAAGGATCGAGGTTAAAGGATCGGGGTTAAAGGGTAGCTTCAGCCTCCGGACGCTGACGTGTGGAGGCTGATACTGTCAATTTTTCAAAAGTACTGTCTCTTTGGTGTTTGGGCGAAGTAATCGCCCAGGCATTTGCGCTTCAACCCTCGATCCTCAGACCTCGATCCTCTATCAAACCTGCCCTCACGCAGCCAGCGACCCGGTACAGCTCGATCCCTCACCGGCGGTGCAGCAGTAGCAATGCTGCCCCAGCTCGAGCCTGCTCCCGCTTCGGGCCGCTTCTTCCAGATCATCAATAGTCAGGGATCTACCGTTCCGTCCTCTGACTGAGAGTCCAAGAACCTGATTGAAGTCACAGTTATAGAGATGGCCCTGCCAATCCACACTCACCATGGTTCGGCACATGATCGCGCCGGCTGCTTCCGGGTTGAACCGCCCAGCAAGAAGATTGAGATACGCTTCATAAGCCCCCTTATTTTCGAGAAAATCACGGAAGCGACCGATGGGGGCGTTGGTTATGGTGTAGAGGTTGGTGAAAACTATGCCAAAATTGTCTGACAATTCCTTGCGGTAGGCTGCTTCCAGGTCACGCTGGGGACCGGGAAGAAAGGGGCCTCCCGGGTTATAGACAAGGTTCAGTTCCAGCTCCGTCCCGTAGCCAAGCGAATTCAGCTTTTTCAGCGCCGCAATACTCCTGTCAAACACTCCGGCGCCACGCTGTTTCTCCACATTTTCAGCGGAATAGCAGGGAAGAGATCCAAAAACCACCAGCCGGTGCTGTCGGTAATAATCCGCCAACCACTCCATCCCCGGTTCCGTGACAACTGTCAGGTTGCTCCTCACGATGCGACAGAGGGACAGGGGGTCCGTAGCCTCCACTAGGTAGCGGAACTGGGGATTAATCTCGGGGCAACCGCCGGTTATGTCCAGGGTCATCCCGGGATTCTGCGTAAGGACTGCAACAATCTTTTCCGCCACATTCCGCGTCATCTTTTTCTCTCCGGCAGGAGAAGCCGAGACGTGACAGTGGGCACATGCCATGTTGCAGAGATTCCCAAGATTCACCTGAAGGGTTTTGAGCGAATCGAATGTTAGAAACTCGGGATTAACATTTTTCAGTCGGTCGAAAAAGGGTTGTGTCATAAGTCGTGCTCTTTCTCCTCTGGAATTGGGGGCCTAGACAGAAGGCTTCTTCACGCCCCTGATCTTACCATAGATCACCGGTATCAGGGCAAACAGCCCGAGCAGGGCAAAGGAGCCCAGCACTCGGGGTGAGACGATTTCCCCCACACTGTTAATGGAGGCAAGGCTGGCTCCCGCATTACAGAAGACGAAGCCGCCGGGAATGATGCCCAGCATGGTGCCGAAGAAAAATGTCTGCAGGGGTATCTTTGTCAGGCCGGCGGCAAGGTTGATGAGAAAAAAAGGGAACAGCGGCACCAGGCGCAGAAAAAGCAGATAATTGAACCCGGCATTGTCCAGTTCCTTATTGATTTTTACCAGACGGGGACCGAATTTGCCCTGGATTGTATCATGGAACAGGTATCTGGCAACCAGGAAAGACAGGGTTGCACCAATGGTTGCCCCGATATTTGCGTACAACGTGCCCATCAGCACCCCGAACACCGCACCTGCCGCGAGGCTGAGGATTGCTGCACCGGGAAGGGCCAGTGCCGTCTGAATGATATAGATTGCCATGAATACCGCTACCGTGGCAATGGGATGATCCCGGTAAAGGGTTGCGAGATAATCCCTGTTCTGCTTCAGGGACTCCAGGGTCAGGTATCTCCCCAGGTCGAACCAGAAAAACAGACAGATGAAGATTGCTGCCAACAGCAGAATAAAGACTTTTTTCCGGTTCATGATCAGGACCTTCCCCAGGAGAGCCAGGCAGACAACACCTTTTTCAGGAACGGTGTCAGCCGGGTCCGGTTAAAGGCGTCAGCAAGTTTCTTTATTGCCTCTGCCTGGGTTGGGTAGGGATGGATTGTCCGGCCGATTGCCGAAAGCCCCAAGCCGTTGGTAATGGCAAGGGAGAGTTCATTGATCATTTCGCCGGCGTGGCGGGCCACAACCGTAGCGCCCAGTATCCGGTCACTGCCCTTCTTCAGGTGCACCCGGGCGAACCCCTCGGTTTCGCCGTCCAGGATGGCCCGGTCCACGTCGGACAACGGTACGGTAAGAGTCTGCACAGCAATGCCCTGCTTTTCGGCATCATGGGCATACATCCCCACATGGGCGATTTCCGGATCAGTATAGGTGCACCAGGGAACGGTAAGGGCCGAGCTCTTCTGGCGGCCCATGAAAAGAGCGTTGGCGATCAGAATCCGCGCAAGGGCATCGGCCGTGTGGGTAAACTTGTAGGGAAAACAGATGTCTCCTGCTGAATAAACACGCGGGTTGGAGGTCTGTAGCCGATCATTGACCTGAATACCTTTCCTGGCATCGTAATCAATCCCGGCCGTTTCGAGGCCCAGTCCCTCCACATTTGGGGCCCGGCCGACACCAACGAGGATTTCATCAACCTCAATCTCTTCCGACCGTCCCCCTGACTCGAAGCGAAGAACCTTTTTTCCGTCTCGCAAGGAAATCTGGAGATCCTGTGCCGGCAGATAGAGGTCGATCCCTTCCTGTGTAAAGACCTTTTGCAGAAGCCCGGCAGCATCCTGGTCTTCCCGGGGCAGGATATGCTCCGTACGATGACCAACAATACTCACCCGACTACCAAGGCGGGCAAAGGCCTGTGCCAGTTCGCAGCCGATCGGACCGGCGCCGATGACGGCAAGCCGCGGAGGGATCTCCGTCAGGGAAAATACCGTTTCGTTGGTCAGGTACCCGGCCTCGGCAAGACCGGGAATGAGGGGCGCGGCCGCACGGGCTCCGGTGCAGATGGCCGCCTTGGCAAAACGAAGCTGCTTTCCTCCCACCTCAACCAGATCGGGGCCAACAAACCGACCCTGTCCGAAAAAGACGTCCACTCCGAGCTCGTCCCGAAAACGCAGGGCTGAATCATGGCGACTGATCTCTGATCGCAGCAGCCGCAGTCTCTCCATTGCGGCAGCAAAATCAACGGCAATTCCTGTTCCGCAGGAGATCCCGAACTCCCCCGCATTCCGGATTTCGTGCGCTGCCCGTGACGCGCGGATAATCGCTTTCGACGGAACACAGCCCACGTTCAGGCAATCTCCGCCCATCATATTGCTCTCGATAAGGGCAACCCTGGCTCCCAGGCCGGCGGCCCCGGCAGCGGTCACCAGCCCGGCAGTTCCGGCACCAATGACCACCATATTATAACGGGAAGCTGGTTCCGGGTTGACCCAATCG
>JAQUHM010000185.1 GCA_028683595.1 Geobacteraceae bacterium
AAGGATCATTTTTTTTCATACCCATATCAAGGAGTGTCCCGAAGCCGATGATAGCGCAAAGAATATTATTGAAATCGTGAGCAACGCCTCCGGCGAGCTGGCCTATGGCCTCCATCTTTTGTGCCTGTCGTAACAGGGTTTCCAGATGCTCCTTCTCTTCCTCCCGGACACGCAAGGATTCCGCCATGGCATTAAATGCTCCGGAAAGCTCCCCGATCTCGTCGCCCGTTTCCACGGTGATGCTCTCGACTTCGTTTCCTTTGCCGAGGGCAGTGACCTGTTTCTTCAAGGAGTTCAAGGGCCTGGTTATACCTTGGGCGATGTGGTAGGCGAACCAGAGTGCCATGGCAAGAAATGCCAGACAGATACTGACACTTTTCCAAAGGAAGCTTCGATAGGTGGTGTCCAGTCGGTCCGTGTCAAGGGTAACTGCGGCATAACCGACGATGCGGTTTCCTTTCTGCTCCGGACTGTCTGTATAGATGAGTGCCTCTTCGGGTGAAAAGAGCGGGGCAGACTGAATGGGTGCCCAGAATTCGACGGCACCGGCTTTGCTGATGGTAATCGGCTTCTGTGGTTTTGGAGAGGGAAGGGTAACCTTCGGCGCACTTTCCGGAGAGGGTTTTTCCGTTGTTCCGGTATGGGCTGCGGTACGTGCACTGATCAGTTTTCCGTCAAGGGTGAAGACCCTTGCGTCCAGCACATCCTTCTGTTCCATGACCGAGCGCATCGGGTCGGCAAGCAGTTCGGGGCTTTCCGCAAAAACTCCGATCCTGCCGGTGTCGGCCAGTTGTTGTGCGAGAAGGTTTCCCTTGCTCAGGAGGATTTCCGTCATGGCACTTCGTTCCCGATGGATGAAGTACCCGGTAAACATCAGAGAAAGAATGAAAATAGAAAACGCCTGGGCGAGGAAAATCCTGGTCGCGAATGATCCCATGGCTTTCTTTCTCTTTTTTAGGAATCCTGTCGTTGTCATGTCCACTCTTTGTCCTGGTTACGGGCCATTATTCAAAGCCGATCCGTTCAGAGAGATCCCTAACTTTGCGGCAACAGCATGGTTGACGGTTATGGTTGCCTGGTTGGCAAAGGCTCTCGGAATAGTTTCGGTTGCTGTTCCGGAGCGGATTTGTTTGGCTATTTCTCCCGCCTGTTTTCCCAGGTCGAAAGTGTTCAACTCCAGGGACATGAAAGCCCCAAGGCGCAGATATTTATCGGAAAAGGTGAAAACCGGTATCTTGGTGCGAATAGAAAACAGGATCAGTGCTTCCACCGCTTCAGGGGTGGTAACGGTGCTGTCCGGGAGCATCCAGTAGGCATCAATATCCTGGGGCAGGCATTCCAGTGCCCGGGGGACGTCCTTTGCCTGTTCGACTTTAACGCTAACCAGTCTGATGCCGGTCTTTTGTGCGGCTACACGGGCCTTTTCCAGGAAAGCGCCGGACTTCCCGGGATTGTAGACAGTGCCGATTTTTTTCAGATCGGGGAGAACCTTGTGAAGGGAGGCAAGCTGCTTTTCCGGTGCGACGTTCATACTGATGCCGGTAATGTTGTCTTCGTTGCCTACCAGGGGGGCGGGGTTCAGCACCATGCAGTAGATAATGGGGATATTGCCGATTTTTCTGACTTTTGACAAGGCATCCGCGCCGAGAGCCAGAATGAGGTCCGGGTTGTGTCGGCGGGTCTCTCTTACGGGATCTTCGTCGGATGATTCCTCAAGGGTCAGAACGGAGGTCTTGCCGCCGGCAACTGACTCAAACCCCCGCACCACGTCCGCGTAAGGCTTTGCACGGTACTTCTGGACCACGAGCACGTCCCACGCGGTTGCGGGTGAAGCAATCGGGAAGAGAGCCAGAATCGCTAGTATGAAAAGAATGTAATTCATTGTATGTTCATTGTATGAAAAGCGTTTAATCTCTGAGAGGTGAAAGCCAAATAGACCTTGTTGTCTCCTCTTTCATCTGTTATACAATAAGAAAAATCAAGATTTCTTTTATTTTCTTAAGCATTGCACAACAAGGTTTTCTGCAGATTATGCACAAATCTCTCCACAAGACAACCATCTTCTTGCTGCCGGTGCTTTTTCTTCTCGCCACCTGTCTGCCGGTGCTTGCCCAACCGGAGCGGGAGATGACTACCCTCAAGATGTTCTACGACGAGGATGACATCGTCGTTACCCCGACTCGCTATCCAAAATCCATCTCCCGCGTTGCGGAGAATATGTCGGTTATTACTGCCGAGGATATCAAGGCCATAAATGCCCATACTTTGGCGGATGTGCTTTATTATGTTCCTGGTGTAAGTGAGCAGATTACCGGCGGGCCGGGCAGCTACGCCAATTCTTTCATCCAGGGGTCTTCGACCCGACACATTTTGCTGCTGATCGATGGGGTTCCCCAGAACAATCTTTCCGATTCTTTCCCCGATGTTGGAGCTGTGCCGGTACAATTTATCGAACGGATCGAAATTATCAAGGGACCGGCTTCTTCTTCGTGGGGTTCATCGCTTGGTGGGGTGGTCAACGTTATTACCAAGTCTCCCGATGAATTACGCAGTATCGGTGGTATGGTTTCTACCTCCATCGGCGAGCGGAATACCGGCGATTATCGGGGTGAGATGTCGGGCAAGGTGGCAGGGATTGGTTATTATTTGTCTGGTGGTGGCCTTCTCTCCGATGGTCTTCTTCCTCACAACGGCTTCCATGGTGGGAACCTTTACACAAAACTTAAATATGCTCCCACGGATAAGGCCAATTTAACTTTTACCCTCGGCTATAACAAA
This sequence comes from Geobacteraceae bacterium, assembly GCA_028683595.1. Classification (GTDB taxonomy): domain Bacteria; phylum Desulfobacterota; class Desulfuromonadia; order Geobacterales; family Geobacteraceae; genus RPRC01. The sequence goes on from JAQUHM010000185.1 coordinate 2,779, forward strand.
GGGACTCGAGGAATCGGTGAGGTTCCTTTGTATGGTATTTCTTACGATGCTGAATACCAGTACTTCTTTGCTACGATAGGGCTCAATTACGCTTTAACTCCGGATCTCTCACTTGAACTTTCACTCCGTTCCTCATGGAGGGACAATGCACAATCCGAGAACGATTTGCTGACAGGTTTGACGTTAGATGGTATTCATTCTGATGAGCGGAACTTCGGAACAGGTACAAAACTCGTTTGGACCCCAAGAGGTCACGAAGTGGTTCTTGGAACGGATTTCGACTCCGGGCATCTGGAATCGAATTCTATCACGGATGGCAAACAGCGGATGGAAAAGTGGGCTATTTTTCTTAACGACACAGTCACTCTTGGGGATTTCTCCCTTACTCCTGGTCTGCGTTACGACCATACCAGCACCAATGGCGACTTTTGGAGCCCGAGTATGGGAGTTACCTTTGCACCTTGGGAGAGCACTGTCCTGAGGGCCTACGTGGCTAGAGGGTTCAGTACTCCGACCCTTTTCTCAACTTTTGGCGACGGTTTCTATACTGTTGCAAACCCTAACCTGAGAATGGAATCTGTCTGGTCCTATTCCCTCGGGCTGGAGACTACTCTTCTCCGTTATACATGGTTAAAGACAACCTTTTTCCGCCACGACATAAGTGATTTAGTAGGAGGTTTGCAGCTGCCGGATGGAAGGTTCTCATATGTAAACCAAGGTAAACAGCGTCGCCAGGGGGTGGAGGTGGAGATGAAGAGTATGCCGGTGTACAACACTTCCCTCTCATTCGGATATGTCTTCGTGGACGCAACAGACCGAGAGACTGGCGAGACGGTTCTGGGCGTAGCCCGTAACACATTTGATGTGGGGCTCGAATATAACGATCGCAAGAGCTTGCGTGCAACCCTGAAGGGGCATTACATACAGTGGCACGGAGAGCCTGCGGACGATGGTAGGTACACAGCCATGATTTGGGACCTAAACTTAAATAAGAAACTTTTTGAGTCCACTGACAACCGTAGTGTGGTTGAAACCTTTTTCTCTGCTCATAACCTTTTTAATGGCGCCCAGTATCCTGCTTATCCTTTCCGTAACCCTCGACGCTGGTTTGAGGGAGGAATCAGGTTTTATTTTTAGGTAAATATCGATATCCGGTAGACAAAAAAACATTGACGGATCGTGTTTAACTGCTTAGCATGAGAAAACATCTAGGGTTGAAATAACGAACAGGGGGAACTTATGGAGAAAGAAGAGATTGTAATTCTTGATGGTGGGGTTGATTCACCCATTAGTCCCATGGGGTTTTGTTGCGGTGGGATTTATGGGCCATTTCGGAGTTTTTAACCTGTCGGATTTTTTGTAAGTTTAGGGGGGAAATGTCCCCCCCTTCTTTTTTGTCCTATGCATATATCCAGATACCTGAAACAATACCCATGCCGTGACAACCCCGATCGGGTCCTCCTTTTCTCCACCCGGCGCCTGTCCAAGGCCATCGTCCCCCTGTCCGTTCTCCGGTCATTGGAAGAAGGCACACTTTCACCTGAAAGCATCGCGACACTGACCCGTCTCGGTTTCCTCGTACCCGATAGTGATGCCGAGCGTCAGGAGATGCTCACGGTTATGACCGATGCCGAAGAGCGGATTAAAAAAGCCTTCCTCATGGCGGTCATGAACCTGGACTGCAACCTGGCCTGCACGTACTGCTATGAAGGGAAACAGCGCGGGCGACACTACATGTCCACCGAGACCGCTGATCTGCTGGTAAAGTATTGCGAGGAAAATTTCCTGCAGCAGGGCAAGGACCTGACTATTGATTTCTACGGTGGTGAACCGCTCCTGAGTCTGGACCTCATCAAATCGATCTCGCTTCGCTTGCAAGCTTCCGCAGAAAAGGCGGGGACAGGATATGCTTTCACCCTGGTAACCAACGGTACCCTCCTTACCACTGCTGTGGCTGCGGAGCTTGTTCCGCTCGGGCTGAAGAGCGCCAGGATTACCCTGGACGGTCCCCGGGAGAACCACGACAGCTACCGTCCGTTTACCTCAGGAAAAGGGAGCTTTGATCTCATCACCAAAAATCTGCTGGATGTCTGCGACATTATCAAGATGGGAATCGGCGGCAACTTCACCCAAGACAACTACCGGGAATTTCCCCGCCTTCTGGACGAACTTTCGGCGCTGGGACTTACTCCGGACAAGGTAGCCAATGTAATATTCGCACCCGTCAGCGACACCCTTGGTGAGCACCTCATGCCGGAATTTTCCGATGGCTGCTGCTCCATGGATGAGCCGTGGCTGGTTGATGCATCGATTTACCTGCGGGAGGAGATATTGCGGCGCGGTTATTATACTCCCAAGGTTCAGTCCACCACCTGCATGATCGAGTTCAAGGACAACCTGGTGGCTCATTACGACGGTGCCCTGTACAAATGCCCGGCGTTCATCGGGTTGGAAGGGCTCGACGTGGGTCACCTGGAAAGCGGCATCCGGGATTTTCGCGATTCCCACAACATGGATGTCTGGAAGAAGGATGAATGTCTTGACTGCGCGTACCTTCCCCTCTGTTTCGGCGGCTGCCGTTTTATGACCCTGCTGCAGAAAGGCACCATCAATGACGTGGAATGCCGCAAGGCTTGGTATGATGAAACCCTCGAGGAACTCCTTCTGCAGGATCTCCGCTACTCCCTGAAAAAATAACCCCTTTTTACACTTTTTACACAGTTTCCCCATCAAAGAATTCCCATTGACGAATCCTGTTGAGCTGCTATTCTTGAGTAAACACCAGCTATCCGCGAAATCAATGAAAAAGGAGGTTGTCATGGAAAGAGAAAAGATCATCATTCTTGATGAAGGGATCGATGACCCTATCGGAACAGATGGGATTGGCTGCTGCTTCGTTATGTACCTGCCGTTCAGGTCTATGTAGTTTTGTACATTGTATACTGAAATGTTCAGGAGCCTGTCGGACTTAGGGTAAATCTGCTGCAAATTAGTCTAGACGGTCCATATTCCGCCGCTTTTTGGGGCAATAGAACAACTATTGCCCTGCAAAATCGACAAAATCTGCCCTCGCCCAGCCGAATTTTCGCTTCGATTTCCTAAGTCCGACAGGCTCCTGAGGAGCTTGCTCCCCTTGCTGTTGTTGAAAGCGATTTTTGCCGGAAAATGTAGTCGGGCTGGTTCCGCTTCCGTCATTTTCTCTCTGCAGTACAGACCAGTTTGCGCGGGTGCCTGGGTGGTGAGTTACGTATTTCTCGTCCCACGTATCCAGATTGAACAGGATTGGAATCCTTCAGAAAATGAAGTGCATAATTTGCTTGTTCGGTCGAACAAAAATCTGCTCAAAAAACTTGACACGATCTTTCGTGCCGTGGTATAAACACCTTCTCTTTGCAGGACTGACGGCAAAGTTTATTGCATTCCCCAGTAGCTCAGTCGGTAGAGCAGGTGACTGTTAATCACCTTGTCCGTGGTTCGAGTCCGCGCTGGGGAGCCAATTATCAAGAAGGTCACTTTTCTCTGGAAAAGTGACCTTCTTTCGTTTTAGAGCTTGTTTGTGACTGCCAGTAAATCAAAGGGTTTTTGGTGATTTATGGTAAGCTCTCCATCCCTGCAAAATGATTCGAGTGGACGATTTTTAGGATGCTTGCAACGACACTCTTGCAACCTGCGCCGGTCCCCGTTGTACGGTACGATGATAGTGGACTTCGGGCAAGCCAAACGCCATCACGTATCCCAGTTTATGGTTTCCAGGAAGGCCGCGTTTGCCACACAGTTCCGGGAGAAGTTCGGTAAATGTCCATTTCGCAAGCCCATTCCAAACAGTACCAACCCCAAGACTCTGGGCGTAAAGCTCGAAATATGTAAGCGCAATCAGGCAGTCCGCTTCAGGCACTGGGCAGTCTTCCGGAGCCGACGCAATGACCAGATGGGGTGCGCCGCGGTAGATCGTATCAATTCCTTCTTCTTCCCATGCCCTGACGCAATCGTTGAAGTAGTCCCTCCCAGGGGGAAGTTTTCCCTCCCGCATTAACCTTGCCAGGCCATCCATCGTCTCCTGGCGCAGCTTGGCCATAATATCCTTGTTATCCACAACCGTGAAAAGGACCTGACGGAAATTGACCGCTGTCGGTGCATGGCATGCCACTTCAAGGAGCCTCTGAATCAGCTCCGGAGGCACGTTTTTGTCTGCGTACTGACGAACCGAACGGCGGCCCTTGATGAGCGTCTCGATCATTTCTGGAGAGGCCAGGTTTCCTGCAAGAGGGATACTGTCATCCGCTCTCTTGCCAAGGATTGACAGTGCTCCGTTGGGGCAGACTGCTAGGCAGTGCTGACACTCCAGGCAGGAACTCTCTTTTTCCGGGACGATGGTCGGATAACCATTATCCCTTTCTATGATCCTTAGCAAGCAGTCCTGAACGCACTGACCGCAACGAGTGCATTTAGTTATGATCAATACTGAATGACAACATTGCTCTTTCCTTTCCATGAGAAAAATAAATGTAACATAACCGACAAAATTTAAGAAAACGCACAGACAAACCTCATCAGGATGCCAGAGGAACAAATCAGGGAGTTTTTCAAGGCCCTGATAGTATTTGGACAGCAACCCTTGAGGGCTCACCACTTACTCACAGCTGGTCACCAATGTTCATATTTCACGATTCGATCCACAGGAAGGCGGT
>JAQUHM010000186.1 GCA_028683595.1 Geobacteraceae bacterium
GTGTGCTCTTCCGATCTAGCAAGTCACCGGCTTTTCTGAGCGGTTCGGCATGATCGCTGGCATCGCTTTCCCTCGCTCCACGCAGAAGAACCTGGCGGGCATTTTTCACTTTGCCTGCCACCATGTTACGGGCAATCCTAGCGGATTTCTCCTTGTCCCTCACCGCTTCGTACTGAGCCTGCCGGAGCAGGACATTGCCGCTTGTCTTGCCGACCATCCGGCACTTGAACCGGCCGTTCCGGTCGAGGATTACGACCGCTCGACCTTCATCGGCGCACTTGCCAAGGAAAAACGGGCTGATCATGACATTGCCCATGGTGACTACGGCGCCGATGTGATGAAGCGGAACCTGCATCTGCACCTTGCCTTCGAACTCGACCTTTACCGTTTCATGATCAAGGCAGACATAGGTCCCCTGAGTCATGACGTACAGGGTGTTGAGGATCTGTTTCATGATTTTTTCCTTGTCAGACGTTTTTTGCTTTCCGGTTCAGTCAGGTAATTTTCGGATGTGACGACCTTTTCTCCCGTCTCAACCTCAAGTTTTTCCCGCGCTTCCCCGGCAATACGCCCGCCTTTGTGTGCCGCAACCTTGTTTTCGGGAAATCCTTGAGCATCTTGCTTGCGGGCGATTTCTGTAGTTGCCGCTTCCCCCAACATTGAGAATATCAGCTCCAGGTCGGTCATGTGATCGCGCAGGTTTTCTCGCTCAAGCCCCTTGAGGTGTTTGTATTCACCGGGCGTCAAGCCGAAGGCGGCTTTGGAGATTTCGGAAGTGAGGATGGCGTATTCCGGTTCGCCTTTTACACTGCGATTTTTCCATTCCTCGGTCAACTCAGCCCGGACGGCAATGCCGCGCATTCTCTTCTCAATCCAGGCATCGGAGTAGCCCTTGGCTTTGTATATCTCGCGGGTGCGCTTGTTGGCCAGTTCGGGATCTTCGATCTCTTGAACCCTCTCGTAACCTACCTTGGCCAGCCAGCGCTTGAACGGCTCGGCTTTGGGGGAGGGGATGGACTGGATGATGCGGAAGATTCCTTCGGTGTTGGCACAGTCAGTTGAGTATTTCTTTCCGTCTGCGGCTTCAAGTTTCAGTCCGTGACAATTTGTCACGACCTCACTTCCTTCGGCTTTCAGCCTTTGTTTCAGTTTTCGCCAGTATGCTCCAGCATCAGCACTTTCCGTAAGAACGCCACATACGTCCACCACGGAAAACCACCACTCGCCATAATGCAGAATTCTCCGAATTTCTTTATTCTGAAACACAACCAGTTTCATTTCCATTGATCGCCCCTTAGATTTCAAACAGTTCCCGTACTGCATTTCTGCCTCGCCTCTTTTCTGCTACAACTGAAGGCATGCAAATATTTTTAAGCGAGCATTCCGGGCAGCGCTGGTTATTGATTGGTTGCGGCAGACGACCCGAAGCAAGCAACGTGTGAATTGCATCCGCCGTTTCTTCAACCAGTTTTCGCAGTTCCTGGGTAAATACCACTTCGCGGCGGTGCATCGAACCTTTGTGAAAAATTGCGCCACGTTCAATGGTAATGTTCAGCATTTCCTCCAGGCAGAGCGCTTGCGCGACCAGTTGCAGATCGTCATTGAGCCATTTCTGCTTTTTGCCGTGTTTGTATTCAACAGGATAAACCATGCCGTCAGGATGGAACTCCACCACGTCACAACGCCCTGAAAGTCCCATGCGACACGACCATACAGGAAGGGCATATTCCAAACGAACACCATCGGCATCACAAACGTGGAACGTCTGATCAGCCCGGTCATGCTCGTCAGTTCCCCGCTGTGTGTGAATGTTGTTTTCAAACTCCTGATCCATGAAGATCAGGGCACAACGGCGTGGACAGTAAGCATACTGGTTAAGCGCGGAGATCGCAATCGGCTCCGCGTTCTCTGTCAATATATCTCTCATGGGGTCAGCAATTCCACGCCAGCAGGCAGCCGGTCGCGATGCACAACCACCTCGTAATCGCTGAAGCTACGGGGAGAAGTGGCCGATTTTCTGACTATATCGATAATGGCGCCCTTGTCCAGCAGCTTGTGAGCCGGTGCGCAGCCGAGCATGGCCTGTTTGACCCGCTGATTCTGGTCGCTGTCGGTGCCGACGTGCTTGAATACATACAGTCCACGGCAGGACATCATTCCTTTGCTGGCGGAACGGTCGTGATCGTACATATTCAACAACGCTTCCCAAAGGTTTTTCAAATCATCGTCGGAAAAGCCGGTTCCTTTGGCAAGATTTGCGCTGATGAAGCCCTTGGCAACATAAAGGCCGTAAGGAATCAGCGCCTTGCGCCCCATAGTACGAAGTGAGTCCTCTGGTGCTTTTTGTTCCCACTCCAGGTGCTGCTGATAACTGGCATCGCCCTTGATATCCTTGTCTGTGGGAGTTTTTGCCACCCGCGTAATTGAAATATCTAAAGGCAATATCGGATCAACCGAACGAGCAAACGCAAACTGCACCGGTCCCCGTACCTGCCCAGCATTTGCCCCGGTACTAAGAACTGCTCCAAATGTTCTAATATCAAAGAAGTTCTCACTCAACCAACTTCGAGCATTTTTAGATTGATCTTTTGTTGTTTTACTGTCTTTAGGCACACCGCCATTCACCTTTTCGTGGGCAAGGGCAATTGGTTTATTCATGTTCGTGGAGTGTTCAACAAAGATGGCATTCGGCGCTGAATTATCAAAGCGCTCCATGATATAGTTTCGCACCCGTCGCTTTAGCGCCACATCGGAGACAAGACCGTGCATATCTTCTGGGTCAATGCGCGGGCTGTTGCCAGCATCCGGGTCGCCGTTTGGATTGCCATTTTCACAGTCGAAAAGAAAGATGAATTCATAGCGATTCTGGATGCTCATTGGTTGTCTCCTTTGGTTTCTTTGGTGTCATTATTTTTTCCCGCGCGGTTGGCGGCAATCTGCTGATAATAGCCGAGAGCAAAAAGGCTTTGCTGATCGAGATTGAGGGTCGAAGGGATACGATCTTGTATCCGGCTCATAATTTCGGCAATCTGGTCTTCATACCAGTAGGCTAGCCCACCATCCAGTTTGTTTAGATGATTCTTTGCGTTGTTGAAAAGCCGCCCGAGGGTTAAACCCGGTGTCTGGCTGGCGGCGACATAGTAGCGCTGGACAACACCAGCGCCTACATCTCCGATGGCAGCACGCTGTAAACCTGCCAGAGTTGCCAATAGACGCCCACACTGGTACGCGGATTCAGGATGTTCTTTATTGAGATAAGAGCTCATCTGGTGATCTCCTCCTTTGCGAATGAAATATGCTTTGATTAGGCCCATGCGGGCATGATTAAAAGGTTTGTCGTCAATGAGGTCGGCACGAAAACGAGCCAGTGCCTGGGCAATGATCGGTTGCGGTATTGGCAATCCGGCAAGGGCAACTTTCCAGAGGGAAGTTGCCCTTGGTGCCGGAAGGTCTTTTAAATCGCGCATAATAGAACCGCAAACTGCCATGAATTTTGGTCCGGACGCTGGTTTCCCACCATCCCTGGCTACAATCTCTAGATCGGAAAACCATTGTTCAATTCTGGCAACCAGTTCCTCGAAACTCCCTTCCATCCAATCTCGCACCATTACGCGCCCGGAAGCTCCGGAAACCGTCATTGCATAATAATGATTGTTCACGGGAACTGATCGCTGCCCTTTTCGTATGGCCGAAAGGATATCACGCGCAGTTTGCTGGGCAGCGCCTTCGGTAAGTTCCGGCGGTTCAGAGAGAAATAACAAGGGATCGTCTTCCTTCTGAATGGCTTCTTTGAACCAGTGGACGACTAAGGCGTTTGCCAGCTTGCGAGAATGGTTATTGATAAGATGCTCCAGTGCATCTACATAACCACGGGCTGCATTTTCATCCATAGAAGCATTTTGTGCCTGGTCAAGTCCAAAAGAACAGAAAGCTGACTTGTCAAAACCCACCATTACATCCTTAGTACCCAATCCTCCAACTCCCGCAAGACCGCCTACTTTCGGATGTGTGAGAAGTGGTTTTGACAATTTACCTGTTAAGAGACAAATCATATTGCCTGATTTTAAGTCTGTAGGTTCGGTGGCGGTTTTCTTGCCCTTTTTGGGTTTTTCAACAACCTTTTGATCATCATTACGCCATATACGCCACCATTCCAATACTGACAATTGTTTCAATGGATCTACACCGGCAACACTCCAGCGAAGCCAATCAGATGGTTTTGCTCGAACATCTACGAAGCGCTTACGAAGACCATCCACTTGTTCACGATTCTGGAGAAATTTGGACAATGGATGCAACACTACCGAATCAGAAGACGCCATTCTCAGCATTTCAACATAATACTCATGCCGCTTCCTGGCTTTTTCAATATTCGCTTCAGTCTCGTTGTTTTTGAAAAAAAGAGAAACCGTCTGCAGACTTTCAACAAGGAAATGCGCCCTACCACCGGCATTCATATTGTGCATATCAGGACATTTGGGAGTCTGTTCTCCTTTATCATCACCCACCGGTAGAACATTTATAAGTTGCCCATCGCCAGATATATCTACCACCCAGCGTACATTTCGCGTAGTGAAACCGGGTTCTGAATCGGCAAGGTTCTTCCTTGCATAATCAACAAGTTGGTTCAGCATTAGATACGCCCCCTTTCCGGCTTTTTTACTCTGTCATCAATAAAAGGCGGCACTTCCAGTACACCGTTGACCACTGTTGCATCAAAGAGGGAAATGAACGGCTTATCATCAGCCACAACATCACGCCGCAAATCAAATACATCATAGAGCATCCAGCCAAGGTGCTGATCGAACGGAACAGCGCAAGCCGATTCTTCACCCTGCTGCACATAAACAAAAAATGCCGGGAACTCGCTGCAGCCAAAAAAGGGCTGCTGAAAACATTTCCCATTTTTTGCCCGCCGCTCAAACATGCTGTCAAACTTGTTGATCTGCTCCGGTGACGAGAACTGAGTCTTGGGGATGATCCGGGCGGTCAAGCGGTAACGGACATTTTTCAAGGCCATGGTTTGCCGCTGGGTGCGCCCTTTCTGGTCAGTGCCCAATTCATCCTTGCCGCCATCGGCCCATATCGGCTCCGGCTGCTCGCGCCCTCCCATCCATGCCTTCATAGTTCGGTCAGAAGGAACTTTGTCCTTTACCTCATTACGCCGCAAAGCAATATAACGCGGCATCTCCAGCACTTCGATCCGCTCCACCTGCCAGTGAAAATAGGGCCTCATGCCGTGGAGGTCACGTATTCCCTCCCAGTAGATGGCATCGAAGATTCCCCGCGCGGCGGACGGCGTAATGACCGGATAGCTAAACCGTTCCACCTTCATTTCCGGCCTTGTGAAGCAGGCCAGGTCTCCCCAGACTTCCAGTGTGTGGGTTTTCTTGCTCACGTTGCTCCTCCTTTCGTCAGCCGATCATAATCAACTGCGACTGCGGCAAACGCAGCCCAACAACATTATCGTAAAATTCTCCATCGCGGTCTTCGAGAATAAACCATTCATCCGAGACACCCTTGCCATAACGCAGTTTGGCTGGTATCAATACACCCCAAGCGGGATGCTCGCTTTTGGGGCGAAAGACACCCACTGTCAGCCCCTGGGCTTTCCTGATCCATTGGGCATTTATCCCCTCTTCATCCTGTTGCCGCTGTAATTCATCGAACATTTCCCGGTATTTTTCGTAGGGAACCAATACCTGGATTGCAGACTGATCAATCAACCGATACTCTTGAGCTACACGGATAAAATCTGCATTTGTTATGGCATCCTGAAGTTCGCCATTTTGAGTTTCAGGTTTACTCAAGTCATATAATGACTGGAAATACTCCCGAAAAACCTGCGGATCATTCAGGTCGAGCCCATCCACCCCGGATCTCCGTGCATTGATCAACATGCTCCGCGTTACTTCCGCCGCCTGAAAATAATCCCTTGTCGGATAGAGTTTGCGGAAATCACCTGTTATTTCAGGCTCAAATACCCGCACCGATCCCATTTTCCGATTGCCGTATTTATCCGTTAGCCTACCTTCCCGGTTGCAGCGCCCAGCGGCTTGGGCGATGGAGTCCAGCGGCGCAAGGGCGCGATAGACTACCGGAAAGTCAACATCGACCCCGGCCTCGATACATTGGGTGGATATCAGACGACAGGAAAGTTTATTCTTCAATCGACTTCGAACATCATCCAGAACCTTACGTCGATGTAATGCACAGAGGTTGGTGGAGAGGTGAAATACCTCATCATCATTTTTCAGTTCATCCAGAATCGCTTGGGCATGGCTTTTAAGATTCACTACACAGAGGGCACGATCCTCATCGCGAATTTCTTCCGCAAGTTCCGGCCAGTCTTTAGATTCGCCCTCATCAGGCCAACGGACTTCATATCTCCGTAACGATTGATAGAGCCCGGCATGATCTGGTGCAGTCTCTGCCGGACGCCATCCCGCAGGAACTTTTTCAGACACGGCAGGGTCCAGCGTATCAAATGCGGGCTGGGTCGCCGTGGCAAAGAGAACCGTTGACCGGTATGCTGTTGAAAGGTGCGATAATGCTGCCAGAGTGGGTACGGCAAGTGCTTGTGGTAATGTTTGGGCCTCGTCGAACATGATGACCGACTCCATCAGGTTGTGGAGTTTGCGGCAAGTCGCAGGCCGGTTGGAAAAAAGAGACTCCAGCAACTGGACATTTGTTGTGATAATGATCGGCGCGTCCCAGTTTTGGGATAGCAGACGGCGTGCTCGTTCTGAAGACAGCTCCGCATCGCTCGTTACTTCTTCGCTTCCCAAACCGGCCAAGCTGTGATGCTCAAGCACAAAGTTGTCAGGAAAATCTTTAAAAACTGCACGATAAATTGACGCTGTCTGCTCGATAATCGATAAGAACGGTACAGCGAGAACAATCCGTTTCAGTCCATTTCTGGCTGCGTGCTCTAACGCGAATTTAAGCATGGCCAGCGTTTTGCCGCTGCCGGTTGGCGCAGTCAAGGTCTGCAAACCAGGGGTACGCTCCGCCGCACTAGTAACCATCTTCCAAAGAGAGTTTCTTGCATCCATCACGCTCTGATCCGCATTCGATGTGGAGCGGACAGAACCGTTCATGAAGTCAGTCAGTGCCTGCAATGCATCCGGAGCGTTCAGCGCTGATCCATTCTCCCTGGAAGTGCCTTCAAAGTGAGCCTCTGTGTCGAGAAAATCAGCATCCGTGAGGCACGAAAACAGCATCCTGACATCAAGCATGGCGGCGACTGGATTTTTGAATATTTCGCGGGGATTGATAATGCAATTGTCAGGCTTTGTGAAGTTTATTGAATCCGCATCTGAACGAGACTTTAGGCGTGAAATATCGGCATCGCTAAGTTTCAGGTTCAAAGGATGTCGCTGTGTCAGAGTTGCAGGGGTCATGGTGGAGAGTGAGTTTTTATCACTCCTTTGCAGTCCTGTATGATGCCCCTGGATGGCC
>JAQUHM010000187.1 GCA_028683595.1 Geobacteraceae bacterium
ACCCCTCAGGCCAACAAGTTTGATGTGCGCGGTCTGTGGCTCAAGAACATCGGCAATCAGTTTCATTTTTTCGGAAAAACTTTTATTTGGAATCTTGAAGGTATGTCCAGCACGGAGCGTATTCAAACAATCAGATACTTCGCAGAATCGGGGGCTACGAGGACACTCTCGCTTCTGCACTTTTTATTACGATAGCAGAATATGGAACGGGAATCCAGCAGTCATAAAAGGGATCCACACATTGGGGAAAATCCTGCCATGCCATTACGAGCGAAGCAGGAGGAAATGTGGCCCTTTGGTAGCCAGATCGCAATTATTTATTTCAGAAAAGGGGACGATACAATGGGATGGTTACTTGGGAACATGTTCCGTAAGGAAACCGGACGAAAGAAAGTACCAGTAACATGCGTCTTGGAAGACAGGATTTCTACTTACCTTTTTTTAAATCAATCAGAATGAGCTTTGCAACAGCCTTCAACGTCTCGAAGACACCTTCGCCACTCATGGCACAGGCTTCGAAATCAGGGACATTCATCAGGTTCAGTTCCCGGCGCATTTCCTCTACGGGAACTACATTGGAAAGATCACGCTTATTGTACTGGATTACGTAAGGAAGTTTTTCCAGCTCGTATCCTTGTTCCTTGAGGTTTATCTCGAGATTGTCAAGGGATTCATAATTGGCATCCATCCGCTCCTCCTGGGAGTCGGCAACAAAGACGACACCATCAACTCCCTTAAGGATAAGCTTTCGCGATGCATCATAGAATACTTGACCCGGAACCGTATAGAGGTGAAACCTTGTTTTAAATCCCTTAATTTCACCCAGGGCAAGCGGCAGGAAGTCGAAAAAGAGGGTCCTTTCCGTTTCCGTGGCAAGACTGATCATCTTCCCCTTTGCCTCGGGTGCCGTTTTCGTATAGACAAATTGAAGGTTAGTCGTCTTACCGCAAAGACCAGGCCCGTAGTAAACGATCTTGCAGTTGATCTCACGGGAGGCGTAGTTGATGAAAGACATCTGTCGTCACCTCTGATGATGAAGTACTTTTGGAACAACAGCGTGAAAAACGCTGTACGTTTGGCTCTCCTGCCGAAGGTGGCAGCTAGCTAAAAAGATTATCTATATCGTCGTCGGTTATCTCGGCGAATGGAAACTCGCTCTCGCCACTTTTTTCCCTCTCTTCAGCCCTCTTCGCAAGGCTGTCGAAAATCTGGGCAAGCTCTTCTGAAGCCTTTTTCACCCTGAGACGGACAAGGCCCAAGGATGAGCGACTATCAAAAAGCACCACAAGGATAACGCGACTACCTACAATAGAGATATGCAGGTTATCCTTTTCCCCTTCGTGAAAGAGTATCGAAAACTCTTTTTCGCCAATCAGCTTCGCCAGCCCGCCAGTTGCAGCTATGTTGCCCGCGGTAAGCGAGGCCAGGGATGTTGTGTCAAAACGTTCGGTTTCACCCACGCCCGAGATCAACTGACCGTTTTTGTCCACAAGAAAAATCACCTTGGCATTGGCTTCCCTCAGCAGTTTATCCAAAATGTAATTTAACTGCTTGAAGTCGTCGTCATACATGACCATTTGCGCAGTCGACATTGCACACACCCCTCGTGCTGTACGAATTAATTGGGCAGCGGGTCATTTTATAACAAAACCGCCCAGACATATCAAGGTTTTAAATTATCCTAACATTACCGCGACAGATTCGAATAGTCCAGAATCTCATCCCGGTGCAGTTCTAAGACATGATAAAAAAATGCTCCGGAAAGCCGAAACCTTCCGGAGCAGGTAATACACATTGGTTACACATGTCTGGTTTTCTATTTTTCGTCGCTCTCAGAATAGGTCAATTTCGCCATCTGCTGGTAGAGAGCAAAACGTCGGGCAGTCCATTCATTCGCCTTTTTGAAAAGGGCTGCTGCACCTTTCGAATTAACCTTCTTCAATATCCGGTAACGATTCTCACCAAGTGCATATTCCTCGAATGAGAGGGTCGGGGCCTTGCTGTCCAGTTGGAGAGGATTTATTCCTTGCGCGGCAAGGGCCGGGTTATAGCGGAAAAGTGGCCAGTGACCGCACTCAATCGCTTTTTTCTGCTCTTCGATGCCACAGGTCATGTTTATCCCGTGGGAGATGCAATGAGAATAGGCAATGATAAGTGAAGGACCGTCATAGGCTTCTGCTTCGATAAACGCTTTGACGGCCTGGGCCGGGTTGGCCTGAGAAATCGATGCAACGTAAGCAGTGCCATAGGTCATTGCTATTAAACCAAGGTCCTTCTTCGGCATGGCTTTGCCGCCCGCAGCAAACTGGGCAACCGCAGCAAGCGGTGTCGCCTTTGATGCCTGGCCACCGGTATTGGAGTAAACCTCGGTGTCAAGAACCAGGAGATTGACGTTTTTGCCTGAAGCAATAACATGGTCCAGACCGCCAAAACCGATATCATAGGCCCATCCATCACCACCAACGCCCCAAACCGACTTTTTCACCAGATAATCGGCAACGGAAAGGAATCGTTTCGCCAGGGGACCGTTACAGGAAGAAAGTTTTTCCTTCAGGATTGCAACACGCCCACGCTGTGCTTCAATCGCAGCCTGGCTGGATTGATCAGCGTCTTTAATGGCAGCAAGGATATCTTTGATCTCGTCAGCACCAGAGCAGTCGGATCCCATGACCTGCACCAGCAGCTCGTTAGCCATCAGGGAAAGCTTGTCAACCGTAAGCCGCATACCGAGACCAAACTCGGCATTGTCCTCGAAAAGGGAATTGGACCAAGCCGGGCCACGGCCATCAGCACGTTTTGTCCATGGCGTGGTCGGGAGGTTACCGCCGTAAATGGAAGTACATCCAGTAGCATTGGCAATAAGGGCCCTGTCGCCGAACAGCTGCGACAGGAGCTTCAGATAGGGAGTTTCCCCACATCCGGCGCATGCTCCTGAAAACTCGAATAATGGCGTAATCAGCTGGCTGCCTTTCAAGGTATTCATGTTAAAGAGCGCCGTATCGGTGTCCGGAATACTGAGGAAGAACTCCCAGTTCTTGGCTTCCCTTTCGCGAATAGGATCCTTGAAAGTCAGATTGATTGCCCTGTGCTCAGGGTCTTCCTTGCTCTTTGCCGGGCAGTTCTGGACACAGGACCCGCAACCGGTACAGTCTTCCGGGGCCACCTGGACACTGCACTTCATCCCCTTGAAATCCGCACCACGGGCATCCGTGGAAAGGAAGCTTTCAGGCGCATCTTTCAGGAGCGCAGGATCATATACCTTCATCCGGATTGAAGCATGGGGGCATACGAAGGAACAGATAGCACATTGAATGCACAGGTCCTTGTCCCACTGGGGAATTTCAAACGCAATATTGCGCTTTTCGAAACAGGATGAGCCGGTCGGGAACGTTCCGTCCGCCGGCATCGCCGAAACTGGAAGCTGATCACCACGACTGGCAATGATCTCAGCGGTAACGTTCCGGAGGAATTCCGGAGCGTCAGGGCTGATCGGAGACTTAATGGTGATTTTGCTGGTTGCCTTTTTCGGAACCTTGACTTCAAAGAGGTTTTCGATGGTTGCGTCAACCGCCTGGTTGTTCATTGCAACAACCCGCTCTCCCGCCTTGCCATAGCTCTTCTTGATAGCATCCTTAATGGCCTTGATGGCGATTTCAACGGGAATGATATTGGAAATCTTGAAGAAGGCGGTCTGCATGATTACATTGATACGTGCGCCGAGTCCCAGATCCTCTGCCAGTTTCACCGCATTAATTACGTAAAACTTGAGTTTCTTGTCAATGATCTGCTGCTGAACCTCGCGGGGAATCTTGTCCCAGACCTCATCCTTGTCATAGAGAGAACTGAGAAGGAATGGAATGCCTTCCTTCGCATTGGAAAGCATGTCATACTTCTCCAGGAAGGTGAAGTTATGGCAGGCAATAAAATCGGGGCGATTGATAAGATATGGCGCCCTGATAGGATTCTTGCCGAAACGTAGATGTGAAATGGTTACGGTACCGGACTTTTTGGAATCATAGACAAAGTAGGCCTGTACATAGTTTTCGGTTTTTTCCCCAATGATCTTGATGGAGTTCTTGTTGGCACCGACTGTTCCGTCAGAACCGAGCCCGAAGAACTCGGCAGAATAAATCCCGGAAGAGATATTGGTGAAGGAGGGATCATAGTCGATGCTCGTACCGCAAACATCGTCGTTAATACCCACGACGAAATGATTTTTCGGTGTCTCCTTGGCAAGATTATCAAAAATACCTTTGACCATGGCCGGTGTGAATTCTTTGGAGCCAAGGGCATAACGTCCACCGACAATTGACGGATAGTGGCTGAAGTGAGTAGACTTCTCTTCCATCTTTTCCCCAATGACCGTACGAACATCAAGGTAAAGCGGCTCGCCAAGAGAGCCAGGCTCCTTGGTCCGATCCATGACGGCAATTTTCTTAACAGTCGGCGGAAGCGCGGCAACGAATGCATCGGCGGGGAATGGGCGGAATAATCGGACCTTCACTACGCCGACTTTTTCGCCACGGACTACCAGGGTTTCCACCGTCTTATGTACTGCATCGGCGCCGGAGCCCATGATGACAATAACGCGATCAGCATCCGGTGCGCCAACGTAGTCAACCAGCTTGTACTGGCGACCAACCTGCTTGGCAAAGTTATCCATCTCATCCTGAACAATCTGCGGGGTTGCCAGGTAATATTTATTTACCGTTTCACGTCCCTGGAAAAATACGTCAGGATTCTGGGAAGAACCGCGCAGCACCGGGCGGTCAGGAGAAAGTGCGCGCGCACGATGTGCAAAGATCAAGTCTTCGTCCAGCATGGCCCGCATATCGTCGTAGGTTATCTCTTCCACTTTCTGAATTTCATGCGAAGTTCGGAAACCATCAAAAAAATGGAGAAACGGAATGCGCGATTTGAGCGTTGCAGCTTGGGAAATCAGGGCAAAGTCCATGACCTCCTGGACATTGTTCGAGCAAAGCATTGCCCACCCGGTAGAGCGGCATGCCATCACATCTGAATGATCGCCAAAGATGGAGAGAGCCTGGGCTGCAATGGCACGTGCCGAAACATGAAATACGGTTGAGGTAAGCTCGCCCGCAATCTTGAACATGTTGGGGATCATCAGGAGCAATCCTTGGCTAGCCGTAAAGGTCGTTGTCAAAGCCCCGGCCTGAAGTGCTCCATGAACAGCGCCGGCTGCCCCTCCCTCCGACTGCATTTCGCTTACCTGGGGCACGGTGCCCCAGATGTTCTTTTCACCCTTGGCACTCTTTTCATCGGAAATTTCCCCCATAACAGAAGATGGTGTAATGGGGTAGATTGCGATTACTTCGTTAGTTGCATGGGCTACATAGGCTGCGGCGGTGTTCCCATCGATCGTAACCATTTTGCGTTTCATGCAAAACTCCTCCTTGAGTTGCTGTTCTGACCATAAACAGTCATTATTTGGGTCTCATGCGGCTGCTTGAGCCGTCAGAGCTCGTTGCGACCTTCCAAGGCTCTCTGCACCGTGGCAGCGTCCACATATTCGAGGTCGCCGCCAATAGGCATGCCGTGGGCAAGTCGGGTAACTTTTATTGCAAGAGATTTGATGAGTCCGCTCAGGTAGAGTGCCGTCGCCTCACCCTCGACGGTAAAGTTGGTTGCCAGTACAATTTCGCGAATTTGTGAGCTTTCAAGACGTTTCATTAGCTCGGCAATTTTCAGATCCCCCGGCATCACGCCATTCAGCGGGGAAAGCGCTCCGTGAAGAACATGGTATCGCCCCCGAAAAGCACCACTCCGCTCAACTGCCAGCAAATCCTGGGGCTCCTCCACCACGCAGAGGATCGAGTCATCTCTTTTTCCGGTGCAAATGCAGCAAGGGTCATCTTCCGTGATTCCAAAACAAACCGAGCAGAACCTGACGCTCTTGCTTACATCGAGAAGACTCTCAGCCAAGGACTGGGCCATCCGGGGCGATTTCAAGATATGAAACGCCAACCGTAACGCCGTCCTTTCCCCGATTCCGGGTAACTTTTTCAATTCACCAGTAAGCCTGGTCAGGGATTGCGAAAAATGTATCATAAAGGTAATAAAAATATAACCTATTTTTACGATAAATAAAATGGTCTCAAGTACATTTTACAATAACTAAAAATCATCTGTTTTTGTGTTGATCTTGAAATATAACAATTTTATACACAGAGTAAAAGCATAAAATTTCAAGAAGCGATTTCCCAATGTTTTCCAAATGCCTTTCCAGTGCCAGGAAACAGGAACAGCCCGGAAAGGCAGGACAAAACAGCCAACCTCCGCGGGCCAGTCAGTGTTACAAAACAGGGGTTTCCGCTCTATTGGTAACCTTTTTCAGAAAAGTCCGGGGATATTCATTCCGCCGGTAATTTTTTCCATTTCGGCAGCCACCTCACTTTGAACCTTTTTGAGAGCTTCGTTAACTGCCGCCATAACAAGGTCCTGGAGCATTTCCACATCCTCAGGATCAACCGCTTCTTTTCGAATTGACAGCGTCATAACCTGATTCTTGCCATTTACAACAGCAGTTACTGCGCCCCCGCCAACCGAAGCTTCGGCGGTTCGTAGGCTGGCTTCTTCCTGAAGGCGCGCCATTTTCTGCTGCATCTGCTGAGCCTGTTTCATTATTTGTGCTAAACCCTTGGACATTAGTCTGTCTCCTCCTTTACATCAGCAACGTGCTCTATTGCTACTATTTCAGCGATTTCTGCCTGGAATATCTCAACAGCAGCGGTAATGAGAGGATGCTTCCGCGCTGTTTCCTCTAATTTCTTTTGTCGTCCGTCAGCTTCAAGGCTTTTTTTTTCCTGCACAGTTGACGGAAGCCCTCTGTTCTCTCCATTGAGAGGAGTCAACCGGACAGTGGGCGTTGCCTTGAAAAATCGAGCCGCCAGTTCAGTGAGAGCAACCAGCGAATCGGCGTCCTGGAGACAGGAAAGATGGAAAGACCCTGCAGGAAAACCTATCTCAACATCTTTCGCGGTAAATTGCAACGGACGGCCATGTTCCAGAACCTTACCAAGGCCTTTCTTCTCTCTGTTGACAAAGGCCACGAACCCAAGCCAACCTTCTTGGGTTGAATCCGAATGGGAAAGTTCGGCAGAAGGTGGGGTAACCGCAGGCGCCTTTGACTGTGGAACGAGAGGTGCGGCAACAGGAGACGATACCTTTTTCCCAAAGCCCCCCTCTAACGCCTTGAGTCGCTCAATGATTTGATCCACAGGGACAACGGGGAGAAGCGTACACATTTTCAGCAGAGCCATCTCCAGGATGAGACGTGTAAATCCTGAAAAAGACATCTCCGCCTCTGC
Organism: Geobacteraceae bacterium; assembly: GCA_028683595.1. GTDB lineage: Bacteria > Desulfobacterota > Desulfuromonadia > Geobacterales > Geobacteraceae > RPRC01. The sequence continues at coordinate 7,329 of JAQUHM010000187.1, forward strand.
CTTCAGCAGAATGGACAGGTATCTCTGCAGCTGATCCAGGGTTCCGGCGGAGGCCTGCTCCAAGATAGCG
>JAQUHM010000188.1 GCA_028683595.1 Geobacteraceae bacterium
GAGTCCACAACAACAGGAGGGAACGCCCCTAGCAACCACTTTGGAATCACCACCCCAAAACTGCAGGAGCAATTAAGCCAACTGTGGAATCTCCAGTTTTCGCCCCCCCAAGCCACACAGTCCTACACTGTGAGCCGGGGAAATAAAGATAGTGGCGATGATGGTAAGGACCTTCATGACCTCGTTCAGGCGGTTGCTGGCGCTGGAAAGATAAATGTCGAGCATGCCGGAGATCATATCGCGAAAAGTCTCCAGGGTATCAATGGCGTGGATGGCATGGTCGTAAACATCGCGGAGATAGAGCCTGGTCGAATCGGCAATAAGAGTGGAACCTTCGCGCTGCATGTTGTTAAGAACTTCACGCAGCGGCCAGACGGATCGGCGGATGGAAATCAGGTCCCTTTTGAGCAGGTGGATTTCACGCAGGGTCGGGTACGCAGGGTTCGCCACGAGAGCATCTTCAAGGGCTTCCATCCGCTCCCCGAGATGTTCCAGGACGATAAAATAATTATCAACAATGGTATCAAGCAGAGAGTAAACAAGGTAGTCGGCACCCGACTTGACAGTGCGCCCCTTTCCCGTCCTGATCCGCTCGAGGATCTTCCCGAAAACCGGGCTTTCCTTTTCCTGAAAGGATAAGACGTAGTTCGGACCGAGAATCAGGCTGATCTGCTCCGTCTCCATCGGGCAGTGACCACCATCGCAGGAAAATGCCCGGAAGACGATATAGAGGTACTCTCCGTAATCCTCGAGTTTGGGACGCTGGTCGGTATTAAGGATATCTTCCACCACAAGGGGATGCAGACTGAAGCACTCTCCCAGCTTTGCCACAAGGTCCACCTGGTGAACGGAATTGACATCGATCCAGGTAACCGTTGAAGCATCACTGCAAGGAAAACACTCGGTAAGATCCGAGATCGAAGCTTCCCTGACCTTGCCCTCCTGATATTCGACAACGGTAACCTTGGCCTTGCCGGCGCCCTTGTCCCCCACATAGATGAGTGAACCAGGCGGGAGACCCGCTTTCACGGATCTTTTCTTCATTATCCTGGGCATCCTGATGCTCCTTAATCTCTCCCTCAAACCCTCTCATAGGGTTCGAATAGACGTTTGTACTCGTCCAGCGCAAAACGGTCGGTCATCCCGGCAATATAATCGCAGATCACCCGCTCTCGTACAGTACTATCCATCTTTTTCAGATATTTCCGGGGAAGAAGCGTGGGATGCTTCATATACGCCTCGAAGAGCTGCGACAGATAACTCTCGGCCTTGACCCGCATTCTCTCGACCTTGTGGTGACGATAGAGGTTTACCATAAGAAACTGTTTAAGTTTTTTATTCTTATCTGAAAAGTCCGGGCTGAATGCCACAACCTGCCGGTTGACACGACGCAGATCATCGAGAGTACGAATGCCGAAGTTTTCGATATTTTCCAGGGTAGTGGAACAGAGATCCTTGATGAGGCGACCGATCAATGCGCTGATGACCTGGTGCTTGCAGCGTTCAGGATCAAGCCCCGGATACTGGGCGGCAATGAGATTGTAGACCTCTCGCCATATTTCCACCTTTTCCAGCTGCTCGAGGGTAATCAGGCCCGACTTGAGCCCATCATCAATGTCGTGGTTGTTATAGGCTATCTCATCGGCAAAGTTAATAATCTGGGCCTCTATCGTGGGAACAATACCCGGCATCATATCGGCAATGATATCGGCAGGGCTGTCATACGGCGATTTGTGCTTGATGATCCCTTCCCGTGTCTCCCAGGAAAGATTTAGACCATTGAAACCGGGATAGCGTTCTTCCAGTTGGTCAACGACCCGCAGAGACTGCAGGTTATGTTCGAATCCCCCATGCTCCTCCATAAGACGGTTGAGAACCTCCTCGCCCGTATGACCGAAGGGGGTATGCCCAAGGTCGTGCGCCAGAGCCAGGGCTTCGGTCAGCTCTTCGTTAAGCCGCAGACGACGAGAAATGGCCTTGCCGATCTGGGCTACCTCAAGCGAATGGGTCAGGCGCGTACGGTAGTAATCACCCTCATGATTAACGAATACCTGCGTTTTATACTCAAGCCTGCGAAAAGCAGCACAGTGGATAATTCTATCACGATCCCTTTCGAATGCGGGCCTTGAGTCGCGGAACTCTTCAGGGTAACGCCTACCCAGTGAAAGGCAACTTTTTGCGGCAAACCCTGCAAGATCGGGACGTTCTCCGGAAACTTCTGAATCCATGCAATGATCCCTCCCTGTAAAATTTTTATTAAACCCTACCCAACTCCCATGTCAACAACAAACTTACCCTTGACTCACGAAACCGTGTCATGCTAACTTTTTCCTGTATTTCTCGGTAATTTTACGATTCCATGATTGGGATACCTCATGAATGAAAAGCTTCTGGATCTTGTTCCGGAACATATCAGGGACATACTGGGAACAAACTCCAGGGTTTGCCTCCTGAGTGGCCTTGATGTTTTTACCGCACTGAAAAATGAAAACCTGATCGTGATGGCCTGCAACGCCAGGATAACGCACGCGATTCCCGGCATCATGAAGGCTGCCGAAGAGTTGGACGCAGTCGTGGCATTCGAGCTCACCACCACGGAAGGTGGACTTGACGGCGGCTACACCGGACAAACACCGGAGCTCTATGTCTCTACCATCATCGATTACGCCTCGTCATGCAATTTCAGCAAGCCCTTTCTCATACATGCCGATCATATCACCGTTAAAGACACGGGAGAAAGCGAGCTCACCGATGCTCGTCGCCTTGTTGCCGCACAGATCCAGGCAGGCTACACTTCCTTTGCCATCGATGCCTCTTTCAATTCACTTCCCGACAACATCAACATCGTAACACAACTCAGTGAGCCGATCATCGCCAAAGGCTACGGCCTGGAAGTGGAATTGGGAGAAATGCCCCTTTCTCCGAACCGCTCAGCACTCACCACTCCGACCGAAACAAAAGCATTTTTATCCAAGCTGACGGCAAAAGGCTGCACACCACACCTGCTTGCCATCAACAACGGCTCGAAGCGGGGCAACTACCTTGAAGGTGAGATGGTCCGTATAGACCTTGAGCGGACAAAGAAGATCCACGACGTCGCTACTTCATTTGGAGTAGCAGGTCTGGTGCAGCATGGCATAACCGGGACACCTCTCCACCTTGTGGGGAAACTTGCCGATTACGGAATCCGTAAAGGCAACATCGGAACCCTCTGGCAGAACGTGGCCCATGCCGGTTTCCCCCTTGACCTCATGGATGCCATGCGCCGCTGGGCACGGGAAAACAACCGGGACATCAAATACGCAACCAAAGTTTTCAAGGCGGAAATCGATGCCATCCCGGAGGAAAACATCTCGATGATCCACGAGATGGCCTACCGGGAGGCGAAGGAGTTTATTACCGCCTTCCGGGCAAAGGGAAGTGCATCAAAACTCGCAACCCTCTTGGGAAACAGCCGGTGAGGGTCATTGGGGGATCTTCCCGAGGACGAAGGCTGCAGACCCCGCGAGGCCTCAGTATCAGACCCACGTCGGACAAGGTAAAGGAATCCCTCTTCAACATCCTTGCCGGGATATTGGGTCCTCTGGACGAATGTGCGGTGCTCGATATCTTTGCCGGAACCGGAAACCTCGGAATCGAGGCCCTGAGCCGCGGCGCAAAGAGTGCTGTCTTTGTCGACAACAGCCGGGAATCCACTACAATCATTGCAAAGAACCTCTCCAGCACCGGGTTCAGGGACAGGAGCCGGGTGATTCTCAAGGATTTCTGCCAGGCTCTCGGCATGCTGGAATCGGCAGGAGATGTTTTTCAACTGATATTTTTCGACCCTCCGTACCAGAAGGGACTGACCGAGAGATGTCTCGAGCAGCTCAGAAAAAGTTCGATTATTGATGGGCAAACAGTGATTGTTGCTGAATTTTCCTCCCGTGAAGATATTGCCGAATGCCATGGCTGTCTTCAGCAAATTGATAAAAGAGTCTACGGCGATACAGCCCTGGCCTTCTTTACCACGACGCAGAAAGGCTCCACCTGATGAAAAAGATCGCCGTATATCCCGGTTCGTTTGATCCGATCACCTTTGGTCACCTGGATATCATCAACCGTGCCCTGAAACTGTTCGACGAAGTGATAGTTGCCGTGGCCAACAACGAGCAAAAGAATCCTCTCTTCACGGTTGATGAAAGGGTTGCCATGATCAAATCAGTCATGAAGGACAATACGCGGGCAACTGTTGACACCTTTGACGGACTTCTGGTAGATTACACCCGGTCCTGCAAGGCCCAGGCAATCGTCAGGGGCTTGCGCGCAATTTCCGATTTCGAATATGAACTCCAGATGGCCCAGATAAACCGCGGTATTTCACGGGAAGTTGAAACGGTCTTCTTCATGACCTCGGTTTTCTACAGTTTTCTTTCCTCTTCCATCGTAAAAGAAGTATATTCACTGAAAGGTCCTGTTGACGGCCTCGTCCCTCCTCTTGTAAAGAAAGCGCTCGACGCGAAATTCAATCGATAAAACCAAGGCGTATGCCCCGGCATTCGCCTTTCCATACTTGGAGACACTAATGAAACTGGCAGATCGCGTACACAGAATCCAGCCCTCACCAACCCTCGTCATCGATGCCAAGGCAAAGGCCCTCAAGGCCGAGGGCATTGACATCATCGGCTTCGGCGCTGGAGAACCCGACTTCGGCACACCAATCAATATCAGGGAAGCAGCAAAGCGGGCAATCGACGAAGGGCATACCCGATACACCCCCGTTGGCGGCACCGATGAACTTAAAAATGCCGTCATCGATAAGCTCCAGCGGGATAACGGTCTGACTTTCTCCCGGGACCAGATTTCCGTCGCCTGCGGGGCAAAGCATTCCCTCTACAATATTTCCCAAGCCCTTATCCAGGAAGGCGATGAGGTCATAATCCCCGCACCGTACTGGGTTTCCTATCCGGACCAGGTTCTCCTGGCCGGCGGCACACCGGTCTACATCCAAACGAATGAAAAAACCTCTTTCAAAATTACTCCGGAACAGCTGGAAAATGCTGTAACACCAAGGACCAAGGCGCTGATTCTCAATTCACCATCCAACCCGACCGGAAGCGCTTACAGCAAAGAGGAACTGCAGGAAATCGGCAAGGTTTGCCTTCGCCACGATTTCATCATCATCTCCGATGATATATACGAAAGCCTTCTCTATGACGGCATCCCCTTCTTTAATATCGCCTCGGCAGTTCCCGAACTGCTCCCAAGGACTATTGTCGTCAATGGAGTTTCCAAAACCTATGCCATGACCGGATGGCGTATCGGTTACGCCGCAGGGCCAAAAGATGTTATCGGTGCAATCACCAAAATGCAGTCTCAATCGACATCCAACCCCTCTTCCGTGGCGCAGAAAGCCGCGGTAGAGGCGCTGAGCGGTCCCCAGGATGCCGTTGCCATGATGAGAGGTGAATTCGAGAAACGCCGCACCTACATTGTTGAGCGACTCAATGCCGTTGCAGACGTAAGCTGCTTTCGCTCTACCGGGGCGTTCTACGCCTTCCCCAACGTCTCTGCGGTGTACGGAAAATCTTTCGCCGGAAAGGTCATCAGAAACTCCACCGAACTTGCGGCATATTTCCTCGATGAAGCCAGGGTAGCCGTGGTGCCCGGCATTGCTTTCGGCGCTGATAATTACATACGACTCTCCTACGCCACAAGCCTTGATAATATACGGACAGGAATCGACCGCATCGAAAAAGCCGTCAAAGACCTGAACTGACAGAACCCCTTGCGCTACTTCTAGCGTACCGAGGAGAAAACATGATTACAAAAGACATGAAAATAGGCGAAATCTGCCGACGTTATCCGCAGACTGTCCCCGTGCTCAAGAATTTCGGCCTTGACTGCCTCGAGTGTCAGATCGCTGACCTGGAAGCACTTGAACACGGCGCAGGTGTCCATAAGGTGGACATGGAAAAACTTCTGGAAGAATTGAATCGCACTATTGCTGAATAATGGCGGAACTTTCACGGCACCCCAGGGAAGACCTTTCTCCCTGGGTGCCGGTTCCTTTTCCAACCTAATCATCACCACAGGCAGGTAGCCATGGCAGTACTTCGCCCCGCTATCGATAAACCTCCTGACATCGATAAACCCTGCAACCGACATCGAAAGAGAACCCACATGCCATTTTGCCGGCACCTGGCCGTCTGCAGTGCAAATCCCGTCTTGCGCACGTTTCCTCATCCGTTTCATCACCCTGTCCGAGGGACCTTTCACACAACATTTTGGTTTGTCAACGGCATCAGTATTGATAGTACCCCTGTTCAGTAAGGAGGAAGTGTGAAGAAAGAGTCCCGACCTGTCTTTCTCATTACTTTTCTGTATGCAGTATCAGGCCTGTTATGGGTCTACTTCTCCGACAGACTCCTGCCCCTGTTTCTCACAACCCCAGCAGAATTGACTAGCTGGAGCATCTTCAAGGGTTGGCTGTATGTTGGCGTAACTTCCATTCTCCTCTACTGGCTTATCCGCCGTCACACCGAAAAACTCCTTGCAACACAGGAGAAGGTCCGCAGCGAACATGAACAGCTGAAACAGGCTCAGGATAAGCTGGCCGATTCGGAAGAACAGTTCCGCCTGATGTTTACCAAGCACAGCGCGATGTTTTACCTGGTCGATACTGAGACGCATGCCGTCTTTGACGTGAACGAGTCCGCACAGAGTTTTTACGGCTATAGCCGGGATGAGTTCGCAAAATTGACGATTGCCGACCTGTCAACTCTTCCCGAAACAGAAGTACGACGCATACTCGGAAAGACGGACAGCTGCTGCGCCACCTTCACCCACCGCCTCGCAGGCGGCGACCTCCGGGAAGTTGAGATACATTCGACTCCGATTCGGCTCAAGGATCGCCAGTTTTATTTCCACATCGTCCACGACATCACGGAAAGAAAACAGACTGAAGAGGCCCTCAAGGCATCGGAAGCGAATTACCATGCCATCTTCGATGTGGTGAACGACGGCATATTCATACACGACTTGGAAACGGGAGAAATCCTGGACATCAATCTTAAGTCCTGCGAGATGTTCGGATACTCCCGTGAGGAGTTCCCTCGTTACAGCCCCGTAAAAACAACGGCCCCCGATCCCAGGTTTTCAGAGCAAGAAGCCGGTCGTCGCTTGAAGGATGCTGCTAAGGGGACTGCGCAGCTTTTCGAATGGAAAGCCCGGCATCGCGACGGCAGCATCTTCTGGCTTGAGGTTAACCTGAAAAAAGTTACCATCAGCAGAACAGAGAGACTGCTGGCAGTGGTCCGGGACATTACGCAACGCAAAATCTCAGACGAGGCACTCCGGGAGAGCGAAGCCCGTTTCCGTTCTCTGGTGGAGGCAAC
>JAQUHM010000189.1 GCA_028683595.1 Geobacteraceae bacterium
TAGGGAAGGGGGTGGAAACCCCTCACTGCCCCGCAACTGTAAGCGGTGATGAAAGCTGCACGAGACGCCACTGAGGTGAACAACGACACAACCAGGATTTCACGGAACAGGAAACGCAAAGGATGATCGGACCTCTACTCCGGAACTTGGTGCAATGTCGCTTCGATCGGGAAGGCACAGCGAGTAAAGCGATCCGCAAGTCAGGAAACCTGCCCGGCCGAAACAGTCAGGACCTCCGAGGGAGAGGCACCGAAGCCTTACGTGTATCCAGCGACCGGTTTCAGGACCCCGTTTCTCACCAGAGAGGCGGGGTTTTTTCATGTCAAAAACCATATTTATCAGCGGCGGGGCCCGAAGCGGCAAAAGCCGCCTGGCCGAAAAGCTTGCCGAAAGCTTTGGGGAGCCCCTCTGCTACATCGCCACCGGCGAGGCGCGTGATGGGGAAATGGCGGAACGCATTGCCAACCATCGACAGAAGCGCGGGAATGCCTGGCAGACGGTGGAGGAACCGCTCCAATTATTGGAAGCCATCAGGGAAGCAAACGGCTGCTACCAGGCGATACTGGTTGACTGTATCACCCTCTGGATCACCAACCTGCTGTTCCATCACGATGCGGTCGAACCGGTACTCGTTGAAGTGAAAGCGCTTGCCGAACTCCTCCATGCCCTGAAAACACCGCTCATCCTCGTTTCCAACGAGGTCGGGATGGGAATCGTTCCGGAAAATGCCCTGGCACGAAGCTTCCGAGATCTTGCCGGGCAAGCCAACCAGATCCTGGCCGAAGCAGCAGATGAAGCATACATAACGATATCCGGGATACCGCTGAAGTTGAAATAGCGGTAATCCTGAAAGTGTCCGCAGGGGCTGGGTTGGGACTTCCCCGCAACCTCTTCTAATCGGTCGCCAGTCTTTACACAGATTGGACAGCGTGCCTGATTCAAACGCTTTCCCTTGAACGACATTCCTGCATTGAAGCCGTAGAAGAGGCTCCGGGAAAGCCCCAACCCACCATGGTACAGCAGTTTTGCGGGTGGAAACAAAGAGATACCTGATTAATAGTAATCTTCCGCTGATTCCTTCTCCCTGAGGACCCACAGGGCCTAAAGGAGAAGGTGGACAGCTTGCGCGCCGACTTGTCTGCAGAAGCTTCAGCGAAGGTAGAAGCTTCAGAGAAGGAGTGAGGTTAATCAGAAAGAAATATTTACCGACAGGAAGCCTATCATGACCATTCTTCACGATGCACTAGCAAAAATTCAAGCGATTGACCCGCTGCTCCTTGAAAAAGCCCAGGCAAAGTTGGACAATAAAACCAAACCGCTCGGCTCACTGGGGAGGCTGGAAGAATTTGCAGGTCGTTTTGCCGCCATCTCCGGCAGCCTTGAGCCGGATACTGCAAAAAAGGTCATCTTCACCTTTGCTGCTGATCACGGCGTGGTGGAGGAAGGGATCTCTGCCTTTCCGAAAGAGGTGACCCCCCAGATGGTCTTCAATTTTCTCAGTGGAGGCGCCGGCATCAACGTGCTGGGACGCCATGGAGGTACTGACGTGCGGGTGGTTGACATGGGAGTGGATTATGATTTTGGTGACCTTCCGGGACTCATTGATCGCAAGATTGCCAGGGGCACGGCCAACATCGCCAAAGGCCCCGCCATGACCCGCCAGCAAGCGGTGGCAGCGCTGGAAGCGGGAATTGTCTTGGCAAACGGCTGCCGAAACGAAGGCATTGCCATGATCGGCACCGGAGAGATGGGCATCGGTAACACCACTGCCGCCTCAGCCATCATCGCCACCCTTTCCGGCTTGCCGGTCAAACAGGTCACCAGCCGGGGAACCGGCATCAATGATGCCGCCCTGGCCAACAAGATCCGGGTCATCGAGCAGGCAATCCAGGTCAATAGGCCGGACCCGACCGACGCCCTCGACATCCTCACCAAGGTCGGCGGTCTGGAGATCGCAGGCATCGCAGGGCTGATTATCGGCTGTGCCGCCAACCGGATCCCGGTGGTGGTTGACGGCTTTATTTCCACCTCCGGGGCTCTTATTGCGGTCGGGCTGAATCCGCTCATCAGGGACTACCTGTTTGCCGCTCACGAATCGGTGGAGATCGGGCATCGCTACATGCTGGACCATCTCGCTGCCGAGCCGATCCTCGACCTGCAGCTTCGCCTTGGCGAAGGAACCGGTGCGGCCCTGGCCATGGGACTCATCGAAGCTGGCGTGAAAATCATGAAGGAAATGGCGACCTTTTCGGAAGCCGGGGTGGCGGAACAGCAGCAATAAGCTCTGGAGCGGGATAAGGACTACAGAGTACGGAGTAACGCTGAGCAGTTTTGAGTTTTGGGTTTTTAGTTATTTTTCGGGAAGCTGGTTACTTGAATGTTTGTCGATATGCGCCTTTTTCTCATCGCTATTCAGTTTCTGACCATCATTCCGCTCCCTTTTTCCGTCCGCTGCGGTCAAAAGGACCTGGGTCGCTCTTTGGCCTATTTCCCCTTGGCGGGGCTTTTGCTTGGTGCTTTGCTGGTGGGGCTCAACTATCTCCTGTCGCTGGTCCTGCCGCGCTGCGTTGTCGACCTGCTTCTTGTTGCGGCACTTGCGGTTGTTACCGGGGTCCTTCACCTGGACGGACTGGCCGATGTCTGCGACGGTCTGGCGGCTCGCGGTAACCGGGAACGTTTTCTGAAGGTCTTGAAGGATTCACATATCGGTGCTGCCGGTGCAATCGGATTGGTGCTGGCCCTGCTGCTCAAGTACGAGGCACTGCTCGCTATCCCTATCAACGTGAAGCAGCAGACCCTGTTCTGTTTCCCCATGTTGGCACGTTTCGCCCAGGTCTCGATGATTGTCGGCGCCCGTCAGGCACGCAGCGACGGCCTCGGCTCCCTGTTCATCAGCGGAGCCGGCTGGCCGCAGCTGATCCTGGCAACCATGACCACCCTTGCTGCAGCCCTGCTCCTCATGGGAGTAACGGGGCTGTGGATCTTCGTCGCCGCCTGTCTCCTCACTTGGACCCTCAAGGCCTGGTTTCATCGTAAGATTGGCGGAATTACCGGTGACATCATCGGCTTTGCCAGCGAATTGAACGAAATTCTCACTCTCCTGATAATTCTGGTCCTTACAGGACAAAAGGTTTTCACCCTATGAAATCAAAAACGCGTATTTATCTGATCCGCCATGGCGAAATTGTTGGAAGTGATGTTCTCCGCTATAACGGCCAGGCAGATGTCCCCCTCCCCCCGAAAGGCTTTGAACAATACCACCTGCTTGCGGAACGACTGAGAGATGTTCCGGCATCAGCATGTTACACCAGCGATCTGACCCGCTGTGTCCAGGGAGCTGAGATCCTCTGTGTCGGGCGGGAAATCGGCTTTCATAGCAGGAAGGAACTCCGGGAACTCAGTTTCGGAGAATGGGAAGGAATGGCCTGGACCGAACTGGCTGAGAGGTTTCCTGAGGAATGGAAGAACCGTATGAAAAGTTTCGTTGAGTTTCGTGCCCCTGGCGGGGAAAACCTCCTCGACCTCCGCGACCGGGTGGTTCCCTCACTTCAAGATATTGTCGCCCGCCATCCGGGCGAAGAGGTGTTTGTGGTCGGCCATGGCGGGGTCAACCGGATCATCCTGCTTGACGCCGTTGGCGCGCCACCCTCGTCCATGTTCCGGATCGAGCAGGACTATGGCTGTATGAATATCATCGATTATTATGAGGACGGAAATCCGGTTGTAAAACTCCTGAACGGATGATCTCCATGAAATCAATCGTCATTGCCGCACCCATGAGCGGGTCAGGCAAGACCACCATTACCCTGGGCATTATGGAATGCCTGAAACGGAGAGGCCTTGCCGTTGCACCCTTCAAGGTGGGTCCGGACTTCATCGATCCCGGCTGGCATCGGCTCGTTACCGGCCACCCCTCGGTGAATCTTGACGGCTGGATGTGCCCGGAACGGTTTGTTCAGGAAACATTTGTCCTTAATTCAGGGAGAACGGACATTGCCGTGATCGAAGGGGTCATGGGGCTCTTTGACGGCATCGATGGCACCTCGGAAGCAGGGAGCACCGCCCAGGTGGCAAAAATCCTTGCAAGCCCGGTGATCCTGGTGGTGGACGCGAAGAGCCAGGCCCGGAGCGCCGCTGCACTGGTTCAGGGTTTTGTCCGCTTTGACCCGCAGCTGCACGTTGCCGGAGTGATCTTTAATAATGTGGGAAGTGCGAATCATGCGAGGATCCTGCTGGAAGCAATGAAAACCTCTGTGCCGGAAGTAAAAGTGCTCGGCTGCATCCCACGGGATGAGCAGCTCCGCATCCCTTCCCGCCACCTGGGTCTGGTAACTGCGGAGGAAAATCCCTTGCCAGAAGAGTTCCTGGATTCGCTTGCGGGGGTAATGGGGGAACACCTTGACCTTGACGTGCTTCTGTCTCTGGCAGAATCATCAAGAGGCCACGTCTCTACCTCTGACAAGAATACTGCCGAATGCGAAAAACAGCCTCCAGCATATGTACCAGTAAAGGTAGCCGTTGCACACGACCGGGCCTTTTGCTTCGTCTACGAAGACAACCTGCGGCTGCTACGGGAGGCTGGGGCCGAGATTGTCGAGTTTTCCCCCCTGGGTGATGCGCTCCTTCCGCAAGGAATCGGCGGTATCTATCTCCCCGGGGGCTACCCGGAACTTTTTGCCGAAACGCTCTCGGCCAACCAGAGCATGATTGACGAAATCACCGCGGCGATCGAATCAGGCATGCCGGTCTACGCAGAGTGTGGTGGTTTCATCTACCTGTCACGAGGAGTGAAGGGCAAAGCTTCACCAGGAAATTCTGCCACTGTTGACTGCCAGGACATGATCCCTTTGGTCGGCATCTTTCCCGTTTCCACCCGCATGCTTCCCCGGCGAAAGGCCCTCGGCTACCGCGAGGTTGAGCTGAACAGCGATTCGATTTTCGGACCAGCGGGAACCATCGTCCGCGGTCACGAATTCCACTATTCTGAGATGGAAGAAATGCCGCAAGAGATTGAACGGCTGTACGAGGTAAGAAAAAATGGCACGGTGATCGCTGCCGAGGGATATCGCTACCGGAACTGCCTGGCGTCATACCTTCACCTCCACTTCGGCAGCTGCCCGGAGATAGTGGACGCTATTGTGAAAAACTGCGTTACGTTCGCAGCTATCCAGCACGATTCAAAATTGTCATTCCCGAGGGTGTAATCGTGAACCCAGACTACAAAACCATGAATCCCCTATATATTCACTCGGGGATGACAAACGGGTAAGGGGTAAGCTCTATTAGAGCAAGGATTGCAACGTAGTGTTTTTGTCATGGGCGTAAAGCACTTTTTTATGCTTTCGGTTCTCAGATTTATGAAAAAAGTCCTATACAGAGTTTTCTTGGCAACCTGTGAGGTGAAACAAAGGACATCTGTCCAAAGGGATTCGCTTACCCCGTACCCCTTTAATCCGTAATCCTGAATAACCCTTTTACTTCGAGGATTTTATGGTCATTTTGTTTGCTTGCGTCACCCTTCTGCTCATCGCCGCTCCGGCCCACGCCATGCATATTTCGGAAGGGATTTTGCCCCTGCCCTGGGCAGCGCTCTGGTATGCACTTGCCCTGCCCTTTGTGGCGCTGGGTATCCGCCGGCTGAACATGCTGGCCAAGGAGGACCTGTCCATCAAACCTCTGGTCGGGCTGATGGCAGCGGTCGTGTTCATCATCTCCTGCCTGCCGGTCCCGGTGACGACCGCCGGCACCTGCTCCCATCCCTGCGGCACGGGGATGGCGGCAATCCTGCTCGGTCCCTTTGTCAGCTCGCTGATCGCAGCGGTTGCCCTGCTGCTCCAGGCACTGTTCCTCTCCCATGGCGGACTGTCCACCTGGGGAGCCAATATCTTTTCCATGGGAGTTGTTGGCTCCTTTGCCGGCTTTTTCACTTTCAAGGGTCTGCGAATAATCGCTGTCCCGCTTGGACTGGCAGCTTTCTTTGCCGGTCTCCTGGCAGATTGGGCCACCTACCTGGCAACATCCGTGGAGCTGGCTTCCGGTATCCGGGGCAGCGAACCGTTCCTGCCACTGCTGGAAAAGATAATGCTCGCCTTCGTCCCCACGCAGCTTCCTCTCGGCATCCTGGAAGGAGCCATGACCGCCGGCATGGTGATGCTGTTGTATCGGAAGCGGCCGGATATCCTGGTGAAGATGCGAATCATCGCTCCAGGGGAGGTACCGTCAAATGGCTAGGATACCAGAAACTATGCATAGGTCACGGGCCCCGGGGAGGTTCAAACAAACCCTTGCGGTTGTATCTTTTCTACCGCTGATATCCTTTAGCCTCGTTCCTTTAGCCTTGTACCCCGGCCGCGCCTTCGGCGCTGAAAAATGGCCCGGCGTTGACGAGTCTGTTGTGGAAAAGTTCGCCTCGGAACGAGGGCGGGAAGCACACAGTCCACTGATCAACACCGACCAGGGTGACCTGCTCCTGTTTGTTTTTCTCCTTGGCGGGACCATTGGCGGATTTGCGGCCGGCTATTCCTGGCGGATGTTGTCGGAAGGAAAAACCAAGGGTACGGAAAGCGAAGAGAAACAGAAGAGTTAATCTACGTTATGGGGGACGGGGGAATCTCATGAACTGTCCGAAATGCGGCCATGAACAGCCTGAGGGAGGGAGCGAGTGTCAGCGGTGCGGGGTAATCTTTTCCCGGATACACGCACCGCATTCTGAAACAGCGCTGCAGCAACTTTCCGAGGAATCCGCTCCGGGGACAGTCCACCCCGCATTGTTGGCCTTGCTGAAAGAGCGTCTGCTGCAGGTTAATCCGGATGAGAGCCGTCTGCTGGTAGCGGGCCGTGCTCTGATCTACCTGGTGCTGATCCTTTGGGGCTTCCGCCTCATGACCAGCTCCATTGCTTCAAACTACGTGGGAGAGTCGTTTCTGCACCTGATTAATCTTCCCTTCCACGAAGCAGGCCACATTTTTTTCTCTCCCTTCGGACGTTTTCTCCAGGTGCTTGGTGGAACCCTTGGCCAGTGGCTGGTGCCGCTGGTCGTGCTCTGCGCCTTCGTGCTGAAGGGAAATCCCTTTGGCGCTTCGGTTGGACTCTGGTGGCTCGGGGAAAGCTTCCTCGACATCGCCCCCTATATGAACGATGCCCGCGCCGGTCAGCTTATGCTGCTGGGAGGCGTGACCGGAAGCGAAGTGGAGGATTACCACGACTGGGAGGTTCTCCTCACCAAACTGGGCTGGATGCAGCATGATCACCTCATTGCCAGGCTAACCTTCGGCATTGGCATTGCCTTCATGCTCCTATCGCTCGCCTG
>JAQUHM010000190.1 GCA_028683595.1 Geobacteraceae bacterium
GAAACTCCCACTCCATGGAGACCACCGGAAACTTTGTAGGAGGTGTTGTCGAACTTGCCACCGGCATGGAGAACAGTGAGCACTACTTCGGCAGCTGACCTTCCCTCGGTGGGATGGATATCGGTCGGGATGCCGCGGCCATTGTCCACCACTGTAACGGAATTGTCTATGTGGATGATGACATTGACTTCATTGCAGTAGCCTGCCAAAGCCTCGTCAATGGAGTTGTCGACAATCTCGTATACCAGATGATGGAGACCGGAAGAAGACGTTGAGCCAATATACATGGCAGGACGTTTACGAACCGCAGAGAGTCCTTCAAGAACCGTGATCTTGTCAGCTCCGTAATCGTTAATGACAGTATCAGACATTCGTTACCTCAGATAATACCTTTCCGTCATGTACCGGAAAGGTGGAATAGTTGCTTATCCCAGCGAGATTGATAGCATTAAGACTCGTGGTAGTTATAAAAACCTGCATGTCTTTTTCTTTCAAAAAATCCATGAGATTGCCGCTGCGATTTCGGTCAAGTTCGGATGTCATGTCATCCAGCAGCAGAACCGGAGGGTTTCCCCATCGTTTTCTCAGATATTCGATTTCTGCCATTTTGAGAGCCAGAATGAAGCTTCTCTGTTCTCCCTGCGAACCGTGATGATTGAGAGGCTTGTTATTCAATGTGCATTCTAGGTCGTCCCTATGGGGTCCTGTCAGGGTTGTACCCCGCCGTAACTCCTCGGCAGTACTCTTTTCCAGGGCATGGCAAAGAGCGTCACAGAGGGAACTTCGGGAACGGTTTTTTTCGGTAATGCGTGAGTGATAGCGCAGGAAGGCATGTTCTCCCAAGCCTGCGATAGTGCTGTAGTATTCCTTGAATAACTCCTGGATCTCTTCGATGAAAGTCTCTCTTTTTTCCATCAAGCGAGCACCAGCATCGGCTAACCTTTCCGTCCAGACGGAAAGACCGTTGGTATCTCCCTTCTTCAGGAGAACGTTCCTATTTTTCAAGATCTTGAAATACTCGTGGTGGGTAGAAAGATAACCGGTATCTCCACTGAAAATAGCCCTGTCCAGGTACCTCCTGCGCATTTCAGGAAGCCCGCGAACCATGGCAATATCTTCAGGTGAAAAAACCACGGTATTGATGGTACCAAAGAAATCCGACGGCCGAACAACAGGTTTCTGATCAACAAAAGCTTTTTTCCCTGAGGTCCTGATTGATAGGGTAATCTCACGAACAACGCCATCTCTCACCCCCCAACCCTTTACCAGCGAGTAGGGAAAGTTGTAGGTGATAAGATCGGCGTTTTTTACCATTCGGAAGGACTTCATGGTTCCGAGAAGAAAGATCGATTCCAGGATGTTTGTCTTGCCCTGAGCGTTGTCCCCGACGATGATATTGAATCTTTCATCAGGGAAAAGCTCGGCGTTTACGATGTTCCTGAATGACTGGATCTGAATTCTTTGTAATTTCATGGATGAACCACGGCAGAAAAAAGGCCGTTCTGTAAACGAGATTCTTTTCCGTGGTTTTGCACGTTAAAACCTTTCTGGATCTAGACCCGCATCGGCATGATTACTGTTAGAAAATCTTCTGACTGGAACGGCTTTAAAACAGCTGGTGAAAGTTCATCCTTCAGTGCAAGGTTAACAAATTCCTGTCCCATAACAGAAAGGGAGTCGAGGAGATAACGGGCATTAAAACGGATAGAAAGATCAGGGCCCGTGTAGCTCACTTCTAGAGTTTCCCGTGCATCTCCCAGTTCGGGGTTGCTTGCGGAAATTTCCATGACTCCGTCTTTTAACTCCATCATGATACCTTTGAACTTTTCGCTGGAAAGGATAGCCATCCTTCTCAGGGAATGAATGAAGTCTTCACGTTTGATGGTTGCCAGCTTATCATTGTCGGAAGGCATGACACGTGTGTAGTCAGGAAAATAGCCATCTACCAGCCTCATAACCACGACCGTATCATTTTTTTTCACGACAGCGCTGTTATCCAGGAATGAAAGCATTATTTCGCTGTCGTCGTCATCGGTCATTTTTTTTAGTTCGAAAATGCCTTTTTTGGGAAAAATAACTCCATTTTTCAGGTCTGTTGATGATACTGAAGGAATTTCTTTTTCTGCCATTGCAAGCCGGTGTCCGTCGGTTGCAACCATTCGCAGAAGGGTTCGTCCCTCTTCTTCAATCGCCTTGATGAAAATACCGTTTAGATTGTATTTTGTTTCATCGTGGCAGATGGCGAATGCAGTCATTTCTACCAGTTCTCGTATGAGGGAACCTTTGATAGTGAGGAAGGTACTTTCGTTAACCGCAGGGAAAAAGGGAAATTCTTCTGGAGAAAGACCCACAAGATTGAAATGTGCCTTTCCGCAGCGAAGATCCACCCAGTCATTTTCCCGTGTGGAAAAGTGAATCACTTCTTCCGGCAGCTCTTTGATTATTTCATAAAGTTTCTTAGCCGAAACTGTTATTTTTCCTGCTTTAACCACATCTGCCGGGTAGGAGCTTTTCATTCCTACTTCCAGGTCAGTTGCAATTATTTCTATTTTCTCCAGTTGTGCGCTGATAAGAACATTGGAGAGTATCGGCATGGTTTTTCGGTTTTCAACGACGCCTTGAACACGCTGCAGCGCTTTCAGAAAGGATTCTTTTGCAATGGCGAATTCCATAGTGCCTCCCAGTATGCACAGGGTTAACGACTTATAGTTTTTAAAAGAAGTTTAGTAGTAAGCAGTAGGTGCCTGTGGACTTGTTGATAAGGGGTGTCAAGCTTTTCATTTCGCCGTTTTTCGGGTGTTGAAAACACCAGGGGCAAATGTGCGTTCAGAAGAGCTTATCAACAGGGTTATCTTTTTTCCACAGGGGTAAGCAAGTTACGAACAGCTATTCCCCTTTATTCCAACAGCCCTCTTTTAAGAATTTCAACGGTATTTTTCAACTCGTTATCCGAGATAATGAGTCTCGCAATTTTCTTGAAAGAGTGGATGATAGTCGAATGATCTTTACCGCCGAATTTTTCCCCGATTTCCGGATATGATGATTTTGTAAGATCCCGGCAAAGGTATATGGCTATTTGTCTCGGAATAACGAGCGTTTTCAGACGTTTATCTGATTTCATGTCTGATATTTTGATAGAAAAATATTCGGCAACAAATTTCTGAATCATTTCTACCGATATATCCCGGTTCTTTTCCACAATGATGTCTTTAAGCACTTCTTTAGCCATGGAAAGGGTAATTTCGCTCCCTGTAAGACTTGCAAACGCACCGAGGCGAATCAGCATTCCTTCCAGTTCGCGAACATTGCTTGTGGAACTCGATGCAAGAAAAAGGGCTACGTCATCGGGAAGAGAAATATCGTCGGTTTCAGATTTTCTTTTCAGAATGGCAACTTTTGTTTCTATGTCAGGTGGCTGAATATCAGCTATCAGGCCCCACTCAAATCGTGAACGGAGTCTCTGTTCCAGACCGGCCATATCCTTGGGAAACTTGTCGGAAGATACGACAATCTGCTTATGGGATTCGTGGAGTGAGTTAAAAGTATGAAAAAACTCTTCCTGGGTAGCTTCCTTACCGGCCATAAACTGAATATCGTCAATAAGGAGAATGTCCATACTCCTGAATTTATTTCTGAACTCCTCCATTTTCTTGTAGCGGATACAGTTGATCATCTCGTTCATGAATTTTTCCGACGTATAAAGACAGATACGCGCCGAATTGTTCACACTGAGAATATGATTGCCGATGGCAGTCAACAGATGGGTCTTGCCGAGGCCGACACCGCCGTAGATAAAGAGAGGATTGTAATTGGTACCGGGTTTATTAGCCACGGCTTGAGCCGCTGCATAGGCAAACTGGTTTCCCGCACCGCAGACAAAGGTATCAAAGGTATATTTGGGATTGAGTTTTGAAAAAAATTCCGGAGTTACCCTGGAGTCCGGCGGAAGTGAAAAATCTTTTTCAACTGGAATACTCTCTGTTCCCGAAGGTTTATCCTGCCGAACTATTGAAGAAAGTTGCAATTCCACGGCAATTTTTGTCCCGCTGATGGCGGAGACTGCCTCTTCAATCATGGAGAGATAGTTTTCTTTAACCATTTCACGGAAAAAATTGTTGGGAGATTCCAGATATAGTATATTTCCCTTCACATCAAGAAATCGCAGTGGCTGGATCCACGTGGTGAAGGTATGGGAGGTAAGGACCTTCTCCATATTGGAAAGTACTTCGTGCCAGACCTTTTCCATAATAAATTTACTCGCGTCAAGGGGTTTTTGAACAGGTTTATCAACACATGTTGATAAAACAAAAATGCTAATTATATCGGAAGGTTACAGTGAAAAATGGTTTCAGGAAAGGTACTATAATCCCCTTTTTACGGGAGTTTGAACATTACCAGAGAAGACCTTAATTTGCAAGGCTAATTTTTTAGGCAAAAGTAAAAATAGTCTTGACAAACCATAGTGTTTGCGGATAAAAATTATATTTTGCCTGACAGTGAGAATAACCCTTACGAAGGAGTTGAAGGATATGAAAAGAACATTTCAGCCAAGTAATACGTCCCGCAAAAGGACCCATGGTTTTCGGGTCCGTATGTCCACTAAAAACGGCAGGCTTGTCATTAAGCGGCGCCGTGCCAAAGGGCGGAAAAATCTTTCCGTCCAGATTGCGAGCAAGTAAAGCACGTGGGTGCTTCCCTTTGCAGGGATGAAAAAATCCTGAAGCGGGCAGAGTATCTGTGTCTGTCCGCTTCAGGAAAGAAGTTGCA
The DNA here is from genome assembly GCA_028683595.1 of Geobacteraceae bacterium. Taxonomy (GTDB): domain Bacteria; phylum Desulfobacterota; class Desulfuromonadia; order Geobacterales; family Geobacteraceae; genus RPRC01. Next base: position 4,768 of record JAQUHM010000190.1, read on the forward strand.
TACGCAGCATTTTGTCATACTCTGGTCAGAAAATGGTACTGAACGGGCCAGGTTTGGAATAACAGCAAGTCGCAAGTTGGGAAATGCTGTAGCACGGAACCGGGTGAAAAGAATGGTTCGTGAGTACTTCAGGCTCTGCAAAGATCATTTTATTGCTGCCGATTTTAACTTCATTGCGAAAAAAGGTACCGATAAACTTACGTATCAGGAATTGCGCCAAGAGCTGCAAAAAGCGATGCTCTGCATCCGGAATTTGAAATGCTCAAAAGGTTGCTCATAACATTCATTGTTTTGTATCAGAAGTTTGTCTCCCCCTATCTGGTGAACACCTGCCGTTTTTATCCCACCTGTTCGCAGTATTCCAAGCACTCACTGGAAAAATACGGTCTTCTTAAGGGTGTCGTCCTCACCTGTGTGAGGCTTCTAAAATGTCACCCTTTCCATCCGGGAGGATACGATCCGGTACCCTAGTCTGCAGGAGTTTTTATGGAAAAACGCGCTATAATTGCAGTAGTACTCTCGCTGGCTTTTTATTACGGCTATTCTCTCTTGTTTCCGCCACCGATAAAAAATGTGGTTCCAAACCCCGTTGCGGTTCAGGTTGCGGCTTCGTCCTCTCAGCTGATTCAGAGCACTCCACGTCCTGTCGTGCAGCTACCGATTCAGAATAACGTTGCAGTTAAAGACGTTCTGGTTGATACGGATATGTTTTCGGCTGTCTTTACCAGCCAGGGTGGAGCTCTCAAAAAACTGACGTTGAAAAAATATCGAGAGACTTCCGCTCCCAATGGAGAACTGGTTTCCCTGGTTTCCCTGGTTTCGGCTTCCACTCCGGAGGGCTTTGCCCTCAGTACCGAGTCTTCAGCTTTTGGCTTGATGCCAACAGCACTCTATACGTCCAGTGCCGATTCCCTGAAGATATCCGGATCTGACACGAAGAAGCTTGAGTTTTCCTGGACGTCACCCCAGGGAATTTCCGTAAGAAAGATTTATTCTTTTTCCGGCGACGGCTATGCGATAACCTTGGATACCCAAGTTACCAATATTGGGTTGAATAAGGTATCCGGAAACCTGAATCTTTTGCTTCCCTATCCTTCCCAGCCCGCAGCCGGGATAAGTCGCTTCGAAACCCGAGATGTGGTAACGCTCGATGACGGGAGCTTTTCCAGGGAAGCAGTCAAGAAAATTGACAAAGAGCCCCTTCGCTACGCCACAAATATCGGTTGGACCGGATTTGCTGACAAGTATTTTCTTAGCGCGGTTCTTTCCGAGGGCGGCAGCATTGCTTCTGTCCTGATTAACCAGGGTGCGGGTTCTTACCTTGACTCTACGGTGACATCTCCTTCGTTTGACCTGCAGCCTGGTCAGTCTCATCAGGTTGAGTACCGGCTCTTTTTTGGCCCCAAAGGGCTGGATATCTTGAAAGAACAAGGGCAGGGGCTTGAAAAGGCTCTCAACCTTGGTTGGTTTGCCCCCATAGCCAAACCTCTCCTCTATATCCTGAAATATTTTTACAAGTATACCCACAACTACGGCATAGCAATAATTATCATAACCATAATCATCAAAATTCTCTTTTTCCCTCTTACCCACAAGAGCTACAAGTCCATGAAGGACATGCAGAAGCTGCAGCCGAAAATGGCTGAGTTGAAAGAGAAACACAAGGATGACCGCGATACTTTGAACCGTTCGATAATGGAGCTGTATCGTACACACAAGGTCAACCCCCTTGGCGGCTGTCTGCCAATGATTGTACAGATACCGGTTTTCTTCGCCCTTTATAAATCGCTGATGTTTTCCATAGAACTTCGCCATGCCCCTTTCATGCTTTGGATTACCGATCTGTCTGCCAAGGACCCGTACTATATTACTCCTGTCATCATGGGCGTTACGATGTTTATCCAGCAGAAGATGACGCCGACGAGCATGGACCCAATGCAGGCGAAGATGATGCTCGCATTACCGGTTGTTTTTACCTTCATGTTCCTGAATTTCCCTTCCGGTCTGGTTATTTACTGGTTAGTGAACAACATTCTTACCATTGCTCAGCAGACATATATCAACAGGACTCTTAAGAATGCATAACGAAGGGTAGGGTTTGAACTGATGTATCAGAAGGATACGATCGCTGCTATTAGTACCCCCCTCGGTGAGGGGGGTATCGGAATCGTTCGTATAAGCGGCGCTGCCGCAGAGGGAATAGCCCAGAAAATATTTTCCCGAAAACCAAGCGGTGGCTTACAGAGCCACCGCTTTTATTATGGGGAGCTGATTGATCCGGACAGTGAGGATATTGTTGACGAGATTATGCTTGTACTTATGCAGGCGCCCCGCTCTTACACCTGTGAGGATGTGCTTGAAATACACTGTCATGGCGGTTATCTTATCGTGCAACGGGTTCTCCAGTTGGTGCTTCGAGCCGGGGCTCGACTCGCCGAACCGGGTGAATTTACAAAACGG
>JAQUHM010000191.1 GCA_028683595.1 Geobacteraceae bacterium
CGAAACAAGTATAAATCAAAATAGTGCATTTGTCTGTTGATGAACCCTTAGAGTTCCCATCCTTACCGGAGTCCCCTTTGTCTAGGAGCCTGTCGGACTTAGGGTAAATCTGCTGCAAATCAGTCTAGACGGTCCATATTCCGCCGCTTTTTGGGGCAATAGAACAACTATTGCCCTGCAAAATCGACAAAATCTGTCCTCGCTCAGCCGAATTTTCGCTTCGATTTCCTAAGTCCGACAGGCTCCAAGGGGAGAAGGATAAGAATAAGAAATATTTCAATGTGTGTACAAATAGAATGCCTGGAAACAGTCCTGTCCTTACTTGTGTTAAGCAACACATTGACAAGAGGACGAGATGCGATAGTATTCTAATGTAATGAAATCACTGATTATTATCAGCATACTTATCCCGATAAAACCAAACTCTTCGTGAGGAGAGGACGGAAAACGGCGGGTCTTGATTAACAAGATGGCCGAGTTGCCAAGGATAAACCCTTTGGTATGCTCGGCCATTTTTTGGTTGGATTTTGTATTTGCAGGTCTCTTTGTCAAAGTATTCTTTGGCAGGAATCCGTATGTGTCCGGTTGAGAAATAAAATCCCGATGCAATCTTCGTCCCGTTGAAGTTAACGCCTGACAGTACGAGTAACAAGGAAGCCCCGCCTTTAACTTCATTGATTTTTAAATGTATTACAAAACACTAGAAGGTTGTCCCCTTCTCGATAGTTCATGTTGAAATCTTGCCTCGTGTAAAAAGAAACGATTAATTCCGGTGAGTTGTGGTTTTGTTTTCGCTTCTTTTGAGACGTTTCTTCACTACAAGGAGGTTCCCATGCAACTCGATTCAAAAACCCATAAACAACTGTTGACCGAGCTTGCCATGTTGAAAGAGCGTGTAAAGGAGCTGGAAACCGCTGAGGTGGATTGCGCCCGGGCCCAACAAGCGCTCCACAGAGCTGAAACCTTGTTGCGCAAGGTTTTCGAGTCGGGTTCGGGCCTGCTCTCTGTCTTTGATAAGGACTTGCGGATCATTTACAGTACCTGGCTTGGAAGTAGTGATACTACCGCTGAGGGAATAGCGGGCCAATTCCCTCTTTGCAATAATGCGCATAGTACCTGTCAGGACATGCCCTGTGACTCCTGTCACATCCGAGAGGTTATAGAAACAGGCAAAACGGTGATTGCAGAAAAACCCAATTCAAGGATTGGCCATCTTGAAGCGCATGCCTACCCCTTGTTTGATGACTCAGGCAGTGTCGCATTGGTAGTGGAGAAAGCGATCAACATAACCGAACGGAAACAGACCGAGGAGAAATTGAGAAAAGCCCGCGATGAACTGGAAATCCGGGTTGCGGAGCGGACAGTAGAACTGGCCGAAATGGTGGACAAACTGCAAAAAGAAATCAAGGAGAGAGAACGAACCGAACTGGCGCTGCGCCAGAGCGAAGAGCGATACGCGCTCGCGGTTGACGGTGCAAACGACGGAATCTGGGATATCGATCTTCTGAAAGGTGAGATTTTCTATTCGCCACGCTGGAAACGGATCCTTGGTTATGAAGATTATGAAATATCGCCAAGTCTCGAAGAATGGGAGTCGAGGATCCATCCGGAAGACTACACAATGGTAATGGCAACCAGGAAAGCCTATCTGGATGGAGTCATCCCCACCTATGAGGTCAAATACCGGCTCAGGCACAAAAACGGCAGTTATCGCTGGATTAGAGCCAGCGGGGCATGCTTGCGCGATTCAGAGGGAAAGCCCTATCGTTTTGCGGGATCACACACCGATATCACCGATCGGAGAAAAATGAAGAGTGCTCTCCTGGCGTCTGAGAAACGGTATCGGGAGCTATTTGAAGAGTCCAAGGATACGATCTTTATTGTGGACACCCGTGGTAATCTGGTTGAAATCAATCCTGCAGGGTCAGAGCTCTTCGGCTATACAAAAGAAGAATTGCTTGCCCTGAATCTTGTGCGTGATCTCAACATCAGCAAGCGGGCCAGGTTGCAGTTCAGGAAACAGCTGGTCCCACAAGGATTTGTTAAAGATGCAGAGCTGGAGCTGAAGCGAAAAGACGGCAGTGTCGTTGTTGTTACTGTCTCAGCATCACTGATGCATTCTCCTAAGGGAAAGCTTTCCGGTTACCGGGGGATAGCCCATGATGTGACTGAGCGAAAGAGAATGGAACAGCGGCTTTTGCAGTCCCATAAAATGGAGTCTATTGGGCTTCTCGCCGGTGGAGTTGCTCATGAATTCAATAATCTCCTGACTGCCATTATCGGTTGTGGTGAGGAACTTCAGGAATTGATAGATGCGCATGACGAACATTCTCAATCCAACATCAAAACGATCCAGTCGGCTGCAAAGCAGGCAGCAGAGTTTACCCGGAACCTCCTTTCCTTTGGCCGGAAACAGGTGCTTACCCTGCATCCGGTGGCAATACATGACGTAATTCTCGATACCTTGAAGCTCCTTGACAAGTTTTTGTTTGAAAATATCCACTATGATTTGAACCTTTCCAAAGAAAAGCTGATCGTTTTGGCGGATAGTGGTCAGGTAAGCCAGGTGCTCATCAACCTTGCAATGAATGCCAGGGATTCAATGCCTGAAGGAGGAGAGATAAAGATCGAGACAAGTCTTGTCAGTCTGGATGAAGAAGCGGTGCTGACATATGGTCTTGAGTTTCCTGGCAAGTACACAGTTATTTCCGTTTCAGACACCGGGAGTGGTATCGAGGAAAATACCCTGCAGAGGATCTATGAGCCTTTTTTTACAACCAAGGTAGTCGGAAAAGGGACCGGGCTGGGACTATTCATTGTCTATGGAATCATCAAACAGCATAAAGGCTCAATTCTGGTCGAAAGCAAGCCTGGAGAAGGGACGGTTTTCAGGATTTACCTTCCCGTGGTTAATGCTGAAATCATGCAGGTACAAAGAGAGGAGAAAATACTTCCAAAAGAGAAAGGCGGAACAATTCTGGTGGTGGAGGACGAAGAGGTTGTAAGGCAATTTCTTAAAACGACACTGGCCAGAGAAGGCTACCAGTTGATTTTTGCAGTAGATGGCGCGGAAGCTCTCAGAAAATTCAAAAAATTTCAGGACACCCTATCCCTGGTAATCTCGGATATTGTCATGCCGAAAATGAACGGGCGGGTCTTGTATGAGGAAATACGCAAAATCAATCCTCGTATGAAGATAGTTTTTATCAGCGGTTATTCGGTTGACCAGATCAACTGCAATGAAATGCCTATGGACCAGGTATGCTTTGTCAATAAGCCATTTACAAAGAAAGTCCTTTGCGACGAAATAAAAAGTATCCTGGCCCGAAATTGCTAATGCCGTCAGGTTTATTGTAACCTGACCGAGTCTCCAGTAAGACAGGATGGCAGGTTATATTCTCTTCGCAATCGCTTCCAAAAGTTCGAAGTTCGTTTGCAAAGGGGAGACAAAACCAAAAGTGGGATTTTCCATTGAGAAAAGCCCCGTTCTTTTTTACAAAAACGAATATCTGTCCCATTTCATCCTACAAGGCTAGCCTTGCTTTCGTGTTTGATGCGCATTGACATGCGTTCGCTACGCTATAAAATTATTATAAAAAATAATTTTATAGTAATAATTATTTCCCGACAAAGCCAAGCTCCCTGTGAAGAGAGATCGGAAAGCGCGGGTCTTGATTGTCAAGATGGCCGAGTTGCCGAAGGATACAATTCTTTGGTGTGCCCGGCATTTTTAATGGGGGGGGGCTCAAAACCGGAGATCTGCCCTTCAGAGATGGTAGAAGGACCAGTGACGATGAAAGTTTTTATCGAAAGCTTCGGCTGCACAAGAAGAAAGCTGGAAGTCACCAAATTCCACCGCTACTTCACCCTGAACGGCTACGAGATCGTGAAGGACCCCAAAAAAGCCGATTACATTGTTGTTACGACCTGTGCATTCAAGAAGGAGGAAGAGGAACATTCTCTGTCCCGTCTGGATCAATTGGGAAACTACAGGGCCCAAATGCTTGTTTACGGGTGTTTGCCGGATATTGCCCCTGCTAAATACAGGAAAAGGTTCAACTACGACTATTTGTCACCCCGAAATATTGATGAAATCGACAGCCGATTCAGCAACATACGCTACAAATTCACCGAGATCAAAGAGTCAAACGTCATACCGGGTTTCATCAACTATTCTCATTGGCATGATGCACTGCGTAAATTTGTAACGGATTTTGAATTTTCAACGCAGTTCTTTAAGCGGGTGGCCACGTACGCCTGCAACAAGGTACGGAAAAATCCCGGAAGCTTTTATCTTTTCACCAGCAGGGGATGTCTGGGTAATTGCAGCTATTGCGCGATAAAATATGCTATCGGCCGCGTCAGGAGCAAGCCCGTGGAGAATATCGTCAAGGAGTTCAGGGAAGGAATCCTGGATGGATATCATGATTTCATCATTCTGGGGGACGATGTGGGAGCTTATGGCCAGGATCTCAACGGTTCATTTCCGGAACTTCTTTCTGCCCTCGTGAATGAGGCGTACGCGGTTGCCGGGCACGGCAATTCCGTGGGAGGCAAAAACAGTCGGGCCAGTCTTCACATTGAAGAGATTCACCCGAACTGGGTGGTCATGTTCAGGGACCAACTGCTTGATATCCTAAGGTCGGATACAATCAAGAGCATCCTTTGTCCTGTGCAGTCGGGTAATGACCGGATTCTTGCACTGATGAAAAGAAGACATACAGCTGAAGAAATATTGCAGGTACTTTCGAGGATAAGGGTGGTTAACCCTAAGATTCTCCTGACCAGTCAGATCATTGCCGGTTTTCCGACTGAATCCGAGAGTGATTTTGATGACACGCTGCAATTCTTGAAAACCGCGCACTTCGATGAGGTAATTGTCTTTCCCTATGATGAGAAGGAAAACACCGAAGCCGTTAAGCTTTATCCCAAGGTGCCTGAGAAAACTATCTCGAAGCGAGTTGACAAGGCAGTGAATTTCCTTGTGAAAGAGCGAATCAGTGCCCATCTGAGTTGCCAAATGAAGCTGGCTTAGAGCAAATAGTGAGGATGCGCTACGACCCAAACGGTGGATAACCATGAACAGAGCGAAACGGAGAGGTCGGCGCTCAAGGCTGTTATTTTGTATCCGCAAGCACATAATTGTGGTAATGTAAATAAAAAAAGAATTTTAGAAGGCAGTGAATCCCGGAAAGTTTCAAGGTTCCGGTTTTTTTTTGCCGGCAGTAAAGTTTCTGCGATTCCAACATAATCTTCCTCCACTTCTCTTCATTGTAACTAGTTTTCATCCGAAAACTTCGGATGAGAAACTACTGGTTTCCGATATGGAAAGCGGGAATTTTTTCTTCTGGCAAGAAAGTCTAGGGTTTGCGCGGAGGCGTACATGGGTACGTCGCACAAGAAAATCCGAAGATTGACACTGCCAGGGGGATAAAGCACCTTTTCCGGACGGAAACTTACTATCCTCCACCTCGTACAAATATCCTTTGGAACATCCTGAAAGTTCCTTTCCGAGCGATCTTTGAAACGAAATCTTTCGCAAAAGCTTACAGCTCGGACTCCGTAGTAAATAAAGGATAGGATTTGAGAGCAAGCATTCTTGCAGGCTATTTTTTTTAAAAAAAGCAATCAGCCACAGAGTGCATAGAGGACATCGAGAAAAATCAAAATGTTGCCAGCGTAAGGAGAGCCACCCGATGGGGTCCCCTTGTCTTCTCAATGCCTGCTGTGCTTCCTGTGGCAGCAACTGCCGTATTTAACTACTTAAATACGGAGGTCGGGTCATATGGTCAGGATTTAATGCTCAAAATGTTAAATCCGCTACCAGAAACCCTTTCAAAAAAGGAGAAAAAAATGAACGTCAAACGCGGAATTGCAGTAAGTCACAGCGGAATGAATGAATGGGGTACCGGGATGGTTGTAGCGGTGGCCGAAGGCAAAGCGACGATCCAGTTTAGTGATGGAATAATCAGGAAAATTGCCTCTTCCCATTACACTACCCTTCAGCCGGCTGACCCTGCTTCATATTTGCCGCCTCCTGAAAGCGTGCCGGTAGTAAAAAAAGTTCGCGCAGTTCGAAAGAGTGTGAAAAAGACGAAAGAGCCGGAAGAGACTGTAGTTTGATCGACACTGTAAGTCTGTTTCCATCCGGAAACGGTCCTTTTTCGCCCTGTCTGCGTCAATCAGCGGTCTTGTTTGTGCGACATACAGTAGTACGTCTCCGGACAATCCCTTGATTTTGACTCGTCTGAAGGACTTGCCCTGCAGGCAGCCTTCGCTGTCAACTTTTGCAGGCAAAAGTTTCTTGTCAGGACAAAAAAATCTTCGTTTCCGAATTGGAAACCGCTCGTTTCACATCCGGAGTTTCCGGATGGAAACTTGTCTACGCTTGGATTTGCCTCGGCGAAAGTGGCTGAACGGCACGAACCAGGAACTGGCAACCGGGTAAAAGGGACCAAATGAAAAGAGTAAGAATGGGCTGCAACTATGTATCGCAGCCATTGTGGAAGGTTATTCTCGGAGTCCCGCTTATTTATCTGCCAATGATTGCCACGATACCGTTTGTCGCATTCGGGGTTTTTCTGGTAAAAACACATCTCACGCTTGTCGGTGGCATGGAGATTCAGTCGTATTGGGATTTTGTGCCTTCCTGGGTTTCTCACCGATACCGAATGAAAGATCAGCCGACTATCAATATATCTCGTTTTCATCCGGCGCATTACCGATTCTTCTGGGTATTTAACTGTAAGCTCTATTGTCCCTTGAGTGTTGCTTTATTCCGGTACGCCGCGTATCTGGTGAAAATCGTGGAAAACTGGTGGTGTCCGTTTGCCCATGACCGCAAAAAGGACTACGCGGAAGGCGCAATTGACAAATCCTTTTGGCACATGTTCCCGGAAGAACGTGAAAAGCTCCATCCCGATGACCAAAATAACCCGATATGGAATGAAAAAGATGAATCTTGAGCGGCTACACGATAGCTGGAAAAGTATTCGCAAATGTGTTGTTCAGGGAAAGTGCTGCAAAAACAGTGAGATGGGAGATGTGAATAATCTCGGCAAAAGATTTTATATTTAATTGCTTGCATTCCATCGAGTAAAGCTGTTAGAGTGGGTCATCCGGTAATTATATCGGTTACAACTAACAAGAAGTATCAGGAGAAAGTATCACATGGTAAACGGAACAGTAAAATGGTTTAATGACAG
>JAQUHM010000192.1 GCA_028683595.1 Geobacteraceae bacterium
TTCAAAACCGCGACCTTTTGCTCAAGAACGTCTGGGGATATAACTATATCGGGGATACCCGGACAGTAGACACTCATATAACAAGACTCCGCACCAAGCTGGGCATAGCCGGTGACATGATCAAGACCGTCCGGGGATTCGGTTATAAAATGGAGGAAACTTGAGGATAAAAATCCAGTGGAAACTTATGGCCTCGTACCTTACCCTCGTGCTCCTTATCGGCGTGATCCTTTACGGGTACCTCAGCCATACGCTGAAAAACAATCTTGATTCGGAGATACGCGACAACCTTTTCAATGAGACACGTCTCGTAAAAGCAATGTCCTCAAAAGAGATTGCCGATATGGATCGCGACGCACCCACTCTGGCCAGGACAGTAGGCAAAGAGATCAAGGCCCGTGTCAGTATCATCCGCAAAGACGGAAAAGTAGTCGGTGATTCCGAATTGACCGACGCAGATCTCCACAAACTGGAAAATCATGCAAACCGACCGGAATTCATTCAGGCAATCCAACACGGTAAGGGAGTTTCCACACGCTTTTCCGCTACCCTTGGCGCGAATATGATCTATACCGCCCTACCATTCCAGACAACCGCAGGACAACCCGGCGTTATCCGGCTTGCGCTGCCGCTCTCCCGGGTCGATGAAGCCATGACCAGTCTCGGCACCATCCTCGGCGCATCCCTGATTCTTGCGGTTTTCTGCTCTCTTCTTCTCAGCTACATACTGTCTTTCATAACCTCACGCCCGCTCAGAAACATGGCTGCTGCCGCAGCACTGATTGGCAAAGAAGGGTTCAGGTCACGCATTCCGATATCCAGCAGTGACGAAATTGGTGAACTGGCGGAAGTTCTGAATGAAATGGCGGAAAAAACTGAAAGCCAGCTGGAACGTATTTCGGCTGAGAAAAACCGTCTCGACACCATACTTCGCGGCATGGGTGAAGGGGTTATCGTCACGAACGATGCCGGAATCGTCACGCTGGCCAACCCGGCCTTTCGCGCACTGTTTTCGCTGGACCAGAGCTGTATCGGCAAGGCACTTATCGAAATTGCCCGCCAGCCGTCATTGAACAATGCCTTGAAAAAAGTCCTTGATTCCCGTGAGGAAATCCTGGAGGAAATGGTAATGATGGTGCCCGAAGAAAAAAACATGCTGACGCATTGGGTGCCGCTTATGGAAGAGAGAACCCTCATCGGTGCCGTGGCGGTTTTCCACGATATCACCGATCTGAAAATGCTCGAAAAGATCAGAAAAGATTTCGTGGCCAACGTATCCCATGAACTGCGGACACCGGTTTCGGTCATCAAGGGTTACGCTGAAACCATTCTCAGCGAAGGGAATAACCTCCCACCGGAAAAGCTGGTGCAATTCACCGAGGTTATCCACAGCCACGCAGAACGTTTGGCGCATCTCATCAGTGACCTGCTGACCCTGTCACGCATTGAATCCGGAGCCATCCCCCTCGAACCGGTTCCGGTTACCATCCTCCCAGCCGTAAACCGGGTAATACACCTGCTTGAACAGAAGGCGCGCGCCAAAGAGGTTACACTCGACAGTCTGGACTCTCTTGCCGGCATGCCTGCTATCCTTGCGGATCCGGATAAACTTGAACAGATTCTCATCAATCTTCTGGATAACGCCATCAAATTTACCCCTGCCGACGGCAGGGTTACCGTTGATGCCTCAGACCTGGGTGACCGGATACGCATCGATGTGAAAGACACCGGAATCGGCATACCACCAAAGAACCTTTCAAGGATTTTCGAGAGGTTCTATCGAGTCGATACGGCCAGAAGTCGGGAACTGGGAGGAACGGGTCTTGGGCTCTCCATCGTAAAACATATCGTTCAGGCCCATGGAGGTTCGGTTGCCGTCGAAAGCACTCCAGGCATCGGCACAACCATCTCGTTCACCATGAGAAAAGCCTGAGCAGATGAGTATCGCAGGGGTGGTAGAGTTCTTCTGACTATACGCATAGCAGGCAAATCCTCCTCGGATTCGTTACGATTGTGACAAGTTTTGCGAAAAACACCTCAAGCATTACTTAATGCTTCCCGTTGTAACGCATCTTATGATTGGTCTTTTTGCTTTTCAACCTTCTTTGGCCTTACCAGGATGACTCAGGCAAATCCTGACCTTAGACCGAACAAATTTCAAGATTCCTTTGCACGTTTGTCACACAGCTGTAACATTTCACATGTATTGTTCTTGCACCAGTTTCGCATTTCTTACAGGAGGGAAATATGTTCAGAAAGATTCTTATTGCATCAGCGGTCATCCTGATTGCTACGGCAGGTCTTGCATCAGCCGAAGCCTTGAAAGTTGACAAGACTCTGAAAAGCTATAAAACAGTGGGCGGTGTGTCCGGCAATTTAAACAGTATCGGTTCAGACACCCTCAATAACCTGATGACCATGTGGGCAGAAGGCTTCCGGAAGAAATACCCCAATGTAAATATCCAGATTGAAGCAAAAGGCTCCAGCACCGCACCGCCAGCCCTGGTAGCCGGCACGGCACAGCTTGGCCCCATGTCACGCGAGATGAAAAACAGTGAGATCGATGCCTTTGTAAAAAAATACGGCTACAAACCCACCAAGATTGCGGTAGCCATCGACACCATCGCATTGTTCGTCAATAAGGACAACCCGCTGAAAAGCCTTTCCATGGAACAGATTGATGCCATTTTTTCCAAGAACCGCAAACGCGGCTACCCCTCAGATATCACCACTTGGGGACAGCTTGGCATTACCGGTAAAATGGCCGCTCAACCCATCAGCATCTATGGCCGCAATTCCGCTTCGGGAACCTACGGTTTTTTCAAGGAACACGCACTGTCCAAGGGTGACTTCAAGAATACCGTAAAAGAACAGCCTGGCTCTGCTTCCGTAGTTCAGGGCATCACAAAAGACAGGAACGGTATCGGCTACTCCGGCATCGGCTACAAGACTTCAGGCATCAAGATACTCGCCGTTTCCGCGAAAGCAGGCCAGTCGGCATACGAAGCAACGTACGCAAATGCCCTCACCAACAAGTATCCCCTGAGTCGTTTCCTGTATGTCTATATCGCTTTGGATCCGAAAAAACCGCTCCCGAAACTTACGGAAGAATTCCAGAAATTCGTCCTCTCCAAACAAGGCCAGGAAATAGTAATTAAGGACGGATTTCTTCCCCTCACCGAAAAAATGAGCACCAAGGGCCTCTCGTCACTCAAATAACCTGATATTCAAACAGGGAACTGAAAGATCGGCCATGGCAACTACCGGCTGGTCTTCAGTTCCGAAATCAGGCACCTTCACGGCCTGAGTATCCTGAAAAACTTGGAGCCGGAAATGGGACTTCGCAGCAGGAACAATTCATTGCCACACTCAAACAAATTCCTCGCACGCGCAAAGAGAAATGATCGACTTGCCGCCTGGCTGATCAATATCGGCGGGCTTCTGGTGGTAATATCCGTTGTCGGGATTCTGCTCCTGATTCTCAAGGTGGCAGCCCCTCTTTTCTTCTCCCCTGACGCGACCAACATCTCGACAGTCAGCCTTAGCGGCTCTGCACCAGCAGGAAAAATCCTCGCCATAGGAACAGACGAAAACCTGAAGACAGGCTTCATAATCGATGAGAACGGGAAGATCACTTTCTTTGACACCCGAACCGGCGCTGTTTCCGATACCATCTCCCTTTCCGCTCCAGGAAACACCAATCAGGGTATAACCGCAATTACCGCCGCACCTGACCGGCATTTTGATATCCTTTGGAAGGACGGCTCCTTTTCCGCCGTAAACATAAACCTTAACGAGAATAGTGACGGGCAGACCAAGGGTCAGCCTGCTCACGCCATCGAAACCCTGCTGGAAGACAAAAGAGTTGAAGCTGCACCCGTGCCTCTCCTGTCACTTGCTCGTTTTGCCGATAAAGGGTCACCCGCACGCATTGACCTCCTGCCGGGCAATCGTTTTGTTTTCAGCAAAATAACAACAGCAACCGACCTCATGGGGAATGAGACCACAACCAACGTTCGCACTCCCTTCGCTTCCTCTATCACGGGAAACATTACCGCCCTGGTCCTTGACTCGAAGGCCGAGTATCTCTATGCCGGAACCGACACGGGACGCCTCCTCCGTTGGAGTTTATCCGACGCCGAATCACCACAACTGCTCGACTCCGTCCAGACAAGCGACAAAGGGTCACCGGTAACAGCCCTGAACCTTGTCCTGGGTGATATTTCCATTGCAGCTGGAAACGCCGACGGGTCCTTTTCAACCTGGTTTCCGGCTTCAGAAACAGGCCTTGGCAGCAGCAAGGTTCTGACACGCATCCACCCGTTAACCAGCCACGGCAGCGCCGTAACAGGGATCCTCCCATCACCCCGGAACAAGAGCCTTTACTCGCTTGACAAAAGCGGTTCGATCAATGTTGACCATATGACTTCAGAGCGGCATCTCTTGTCACTGAAAAGCACGTCACCAGTTGTCCTCTTTAGTGTTTCGCCAAGAGATAACGGACTGATCGCCCTGAACGCCGACAACCGGATCAGTACCTGGCTTATATCAAACCCGCACCCCGAGATCAGTTTCAGGACGCTTTTCGCCCCTGTCTGGTATGAAAATTACGACAAGCCGGACTATGTTTGGCAATCATCTTCGGCAAATGACGATTTTGAACCGAAACTGAGTCTTACACCGCTGATCTTCGGTACGCTCAAAGGCACCCTGTACGCCATGATCTTCGCCATTCCGCTCGCCCTGCTGGGTGCCATCTACACCAGCCAGTTTATGGGACCGAGAATGAAAAAGGTTGTCAAGCCCGGCATCGAAATCATGGCAGCCATTCCTTCGGTGGTTATCGGTTTCCTCGCCGGCCTCTGGCTTGCCCCGCTGCTCGACAAGGGAATTGTCTCCGTGCTGGTAAGCGTTATTGTTATTCCGTTATGCATTTTTCTTTCTATTTTGCTCTGGAAGAAGTTCCGGATTAAACCGCTGCTGAGTAAAATATCCGTCGGATACGAATTTCTCCTGCTGGTGCCGGCACTTTTACTGGGAATCTATGCATCGCATGCCCTTGGAGGGATACTGGAAGCGTCCCTCTTTGCCGGCGACTTCAAGCTTTGGCTATTTAACAGTTTCGGCGCCCGTTTCGATCAGCGAAACTCTATCATTATTGCCTTTGCCCTTGGGCTGGCAGTTATCCCCCTTATTTTCACCATGGCGGATGACGCCCTTTCCAATGTCCCGAAAAACCTGTCCGCCGCTTCCCTGGCGATTGGCGCCAGCCGCTGGCAGACCGCATGGCGGGTCGTTCTGCCTTCGGCACTTCCCGGCATTTTCTCCGCCGTCATGATCGGCTTCGGCAGGGCTATCGGTGAAACCATGATCGTACTCATGGCCACCGGCAACACCCCGATAATGAACTGGAGCATCTTCAATGGTTTTCGTTCGCTCTCGGCAAACATTGCCGTTGAAATACCCGAGGCGCCGGTTTTCGGAACCCTGTACCGGGTATTGTTCCTTTCCGCGGTGCTCCTGTTCATTTTCACCTTTATCATCAACACCGTAGCCGAAGTCTTGCGTCAGAACTTTCGCAAGAAATACGGTCGGTTCTGACAAGGACGGACATCATAATGAGCAGTTTCTGGAAACAAGGCGAACCCCAGGTTTGGTGCACGGGCGCAGCGCTCACCATAACCCTCCTCATGGTAGCAACACTTATCGGTGTTGTCATGCTCAACGGACTGGGATTCTTCTGGCCGTCTGACACGGCACTGGTATTCCTGAAAGACGGGACAAAAATACTGGGCGAGATCACCGACCGGGAAAAGGCAACGGCAACCAAGAGTGAGCAAATCCAGTTCAAAGTCGGCAACAGGGACCTCTATGGGCAGGATTTCCGCTGGATTGACAAAAAAGACGTGAAAACAATCAGCTATCCGGACAACGTCATCGTGCTGGAACGGAAAGAAAATGGTAACTTTTATGGCTTTCTGAAATCACTTTCCCTGAACGGCTCGCACCCCTCTGCTGCGGCAAAACCATGGGATCAGCTGCTTTCTGCTTGGAAACGTGTCAAACAATCAAATGATAGCCTCGATGGCCTGCGCGACAAAATGTCGGAGCTGAATTCGGCAGCAGAAAACCTGCGCCTTAAAATTCTCAGATTGTCCTATAAGGATAAGGTCGCCAACCGGAAGGAAATAGAAAACCTTTCACAAAAACGGACAAAACTGCTGGCCGAATTCAGCATTGTTTTGGACAAACTGAACAACGAAAGCACCAAACTCAACCAGGACACGGCTCTCTTCCAGGACGCCTCCGGTGAAGAGAAAGAAATAGCCCTGACCAGTATCGTTCGTGCCTACCGCCCCAACACCATGGGTTTCTTCGCCAAGTCGGCCTTCTACGCCTCAAAGGTCAAGGAACTCCTCGTGGATGAGCCGCGCGAGTCGAACACCGAAGGCGGACTCTTCCCGGCCATCTTCGGCACGGTGATGATGGTGCTCTTCATGAGCATTTTCGCCCTCCCCTTTGGTGTTATTGCCGCCATTTACCTGCGGGAATACGCGAAAGAAGGACTCCTCGTCAGGATCGTCAGAATTGCCGTCAACAATCTGGCCGGCGTCCCCTCCATCGTCTACGGCGTTTTCGGTCTCGGCTTCTTCATCTACGGCATCGGTAGCGGGATTGACCAACTGTTCTTTCCGGAACGACTACCAACACCGACCTTTGGAACCGGCGGCATACTCTGGGCAAGCCTTACCCTTGCCCTGTTGACGGTCCCTGTAGTAATTGTCTCCACAGAGGAAGGACTTGCGTCGGTGCCCAAGGGACTGCGACAGGGATCTCTATCCCTCGGGGCAACCAAATTCCAGACACTCATGAAGATTGTTCTTCCCATGGCAACTCCCGGCATCATGACCGGCATGATCCTCGCCATGGCAAGAGCAGCAGGCGAAGTAGCCCCACTGATGCTGGTAGGCGTAGTGAAGCTCGCCCCGACTCTTCCCATTGACGGCCAGTTCCCCTTCTTCCACCTGGACCGCAAATTCATGCACCTGGGCTTCCACATCTTTGACGTCGGTTTCCAGTCGCCCAACGTGGAGGCAGCAAAGCCAATGGTGTACGTCACCACTCTGCTCCTGCTGGCGATTGTCATCACCGCGTCAAGTACCGCGATACACCTCAGGAACAAAATGAAAAA
>JAQUHM010000193.1 GCA_028683595.1 Geobacteraceae bacterium
AAGGTCATGCCGTTTCACTTCGATTGCTCCGCGGTGCAGTATCATTCCTTCCATGATCGTTCTCCTTTCGTTGTTGTTCGGGAGGCGGATCATCCCCCATGGGGAAAATGTCCGCCCCCACGGGGTTGAATGTTTGTACATATCCTGTTTCAGTCTGAAACGACGCGGCATCCGGTTAGCTAAGCGATGTATGCCGGTTGTCTTTCCCCGTTGTAGTTCCTTTGTTCAATCCCATCGGTTTCAGGAATGCCGGGAAAAAACTGGCTCAGGAAGACGAGAATAATGAGGGCAAAGAGGACGATCATCGCGATCTCCTCAAAATCCACGCGATGGAATGTCTCCCTGGTTTCAGTTACGGGAAAATCCTTAACATCCCTGTTGATGAAATCGATTGAATACTCGCTCTTATTCGTCTGCATAGAATCTCCTTATGTCCTGGGACGGAGCTCACGAACAGGACATGATTTCCTATCCTCTGGTCCATCGAACTTCCCCAACCGGCTTTATCAGGCTGCCGCCTTTTCATCTTCAGCCGCGTCAGAAGGCAGAATCCGTTTGACCTCCAGTTTCGTGCTTCCTTTTTTCGCTTTCGAGCACGTCTTGTAGATATCCGGATAGTCGCTCTTGAGCTTTTTGCTGTCCACCATGGTCGTGTCTGGACATACGGTGGTCGCAATGGAAATTTCTCCCTCCTGTCCCCGAAAGGATTTGTCCGTTCCGGTGAAGGCAAGGATTTCGTTTCGCAGTACCTCCATACCCGTTTCGAGGATATTCTTTTGCCAGTTAAGACGTTCATAGGCATCCGCCGAGGTGAGGATTTCCTGGGGTATTGGCTGAGATCCGACATGGGCGGGACATCCTGGCCGGTAGGCGCAGTACCCGCAGAGCAGTCCGGGTTCGGTATCCGGTTCGCATTCTTCCCGCAGAGCGGACAGGATATGTTTTCCTTTCTTTTCCAGGAGGAACCGATACAGGGTCTCGTTCGGAGAAAAACCGTTGAATTCCTTCCAGGTGCCCGCGTTCAGGTCAACGGCGAGAATTGAGCCGCCGGTCTGGGAATCGGGATTGTTTTCCTGGAAGAGTCCCAATTGGACGTGGAGTTGGTCGATCCATTGGGAATAGGGCTCGTAAGGAATGCCGTCCACCGACTTGACCTCGACCAGGTGGAGTCGACCGTTCCGCGTCGAGAAAAAGACGAAATCGATGTGGCAGCGGATAGGCTCTATCGGGTGGCATGCTTCCACCTGCCGGAGAAAGGTCGCGCCGCCGGCTTCGAACACCTGGGCCAACAGGTCCTCGGTAATGTGACCCCGGGCGAACCTCATGAGGGTTTTTGTGTCGTGGGGCAGGGGATGAAGTCGGGAGTTAACGACCTTCCTGGGGCATGACGCAATGTCGGATGCGCCGATGTACTGCGATCGGTCTCCCAGATGGGAAGAGTTGTTCAGTGAGTGGATAGCGAGTGCCTTGCCGAAAAAGACATCGAGTTTGCTCATAAGACTTAACCTCCGGTCGGTTGCCCGGACGGAAGGCAAAACAATACCCCGAAGGGAGATGTTTTACTCCCTGTCCGGGGTTTGAGTGTCGTGTAAATTCAGTTTACGCTGCCTGCATAATCCAGTTCTTGCCGCTGGAGTTCCACTTGAACCCCTGTTCTTTCAGGAATGCTTTCGCACTGCTGTCCTGATAGGAAGGAGAGGCGTGAATGTCTCCGGTTTCCTCGTTCACCTTGAACGGTATTCTCCTGGCAGCCAGGGCCGTGATGATCCGGTTCTGATGACCTCCGGTGGTGGTGTTCTTCTTCAACTCCAGGGACTTGACGGCCCATTCGAAACGCTCGGCCGGCAGGTCGGTGATTCTGTCCACCTTCAGGTAACGCAGGAACTTTTCCTCGTCGGTGGAGGTCTCGATGATCAGCTTCCGAAGTTCCTCTACCTGATCGGGAGTTATTACCAGCGGTTTGCAGGACTGCGGAGATTGAGCCGTCGGTGAAGCCATGATGTCGCTGCCGTTTTCCAGCCATTCCCGGATCATCCTGCCGTGTTCCTCCGAAAGGATGTCGCAGAAGCCGTTGAACATATCGGTACGATCCTTTGACGTTATCGCCATGTGTTGTCCCTGGTCGATATCGAAAACCAGGGTAAACTCGTAGTCCATCCCCTCTCGTTGCACGGGCGCCATGCCGACCTTTTTCGGGACCTGTTTTCCTTTCTCCTCCACGAGGATGTACTCAGTTTTGGCGCGCATGGTGGCAATCACGTGGATTGGTGACTGGAGCATCGCCTCGACCAGGTCATTGTGAAGCGGTGTGACATGCCTCCAGGCGGTGAACCTGTTTTTGGATGCGGTGATGTTGTCCACCTGCTCCAGAAGTCCTCCTTCTCCTGACCAGGCATGGGACAGGGAATCGATCACGATCACGTCGTAACCCTCCCATTCGGCGTCCTTGATCCCCTCCAGGTATTTCTTGACGGTAAACGGAGAAGTAATCTCGAGCACATCGTATTCGAACAGATGCGAATAGAGCGATGCGCTGCCGTGTTCGGTGTCGATGACGGCGATTTTTCCTTGAGAACCGACCAGTCCTCTGGCGACCTTGAGAGCGCTCATGGTCTTTCCTGAACCGGCGGGTCCCACGAGGCCGATTCGGGCTTTTGCGCGTTTTCGTTCCGCTTTGACGAATTTTCCCATCGACTGTCTCCTTTCTCTGTGGTTTGCTTCCGGCGGAGAGGAGACAGTCCACCCTCGCGGGAGTGGATTGCAGTCTCCTCCCGACAGGGTGAGCAACGTACGTGACTAGATTACCGGACCATACAACGGTGACATGAGGAACGGGATGTCGTCATCCGGATTGACCTGAGGCATTCCCTCCTGACCAGTTCCTGAATCAAAAGAACCTCCTGCTCCTCCGTTTCCGCCGCCGGAGTTCTCATTGCCGTTTCTGGCACCACGCATCTGCATCTTTTCGGCGACAATCTCGGTGGTGTAGCGGTTCGTACCGTCCCGGTCCTGCCATTTCCTGGTCTGAAGTCGACCTTCAAGATAGACCGGTTTCCCCTTGGTGAGGTACTCTCCAGCGATTTCCGCAAGTCTTCCCCAGAGGATGATGTTGTGCCATTCGGTCCTCTCTTCCCATTCGCCATTCCTGTTCTTGAACTTTTCGTTTGTCGCCACGGAGAAACTTGCCACTGCAGTGCCGGAGGTGGTGTAGCGCACTTCCGGATCCTTTCCCAACGTTGCAATCAACATTACCTTGTTCAAACTGGCCATACTGCCTCCTTTCGTTGGTTTCCCGGTCGAAAAGACACTATACGCCCGCAAGGGAGCGATATGCGTCTCTCCCGATCGGGATGGTTTGGGGTACAAAAAAACCCATTGCGGCGTTGCTGCCGGAACGGGTCGGTGAAATTGAAATAAGGCGGGTCCTGGTTGAGGACACACCTGTAGTGGGGTATTTGCGGTGTGATGCCGGTAAGGTTGCTGGACGTCGCAGGGCAGGGTGGCCGGAAAGGGTTACCCTTTACATGACGTTATCGGCCGACGAGGCTTGGTCCAGGGTTTGTGCGACCAGGTTCGTCAACGCTTGATGGATCGCGTGCCGTGGCGATCTTTTCAGGCACCGGGGCTTTAACCGGTGAATTTGTCTTTCCTTGGAAAAGGAAAAGATGGGTAGAGAAATATGACGCCAATGTAGCAGGAAATGGATGGTTGTCAAGGATAAAATGTCAAAAAATCAATGTGTTACACGCTGAAACGGCTGGAAACATTAAGGGTGGAACAGACCTTCTTCATGCCTGCAAACAGCGTGATTGGCGTTCAAAATTTTGAAAAGTTCAATGCGAATGAACATCTAAAATAATGAACAGAAGCACGCAAGGGAAAATACCGCGGCCATATCAATCTGCAGATCTAGAGGATTTTTCGTTGAAAAGATATTGTTGTTACCGTAATATGGGTTACGGTAACTAAGGATACGTTGTCTCTTGCGACAGGGCTTGTTTAGATGTCAACGAGGAGTCCGCATGAAATTCTACAACCGCGAAAGTGAACTTGCCGAACTGGGTAAACTGTACGAACAGGCGAATGATACTGCCCGGATGACGGTCATAACCGGAAGAAGGCGGGTGGGCAAAACGATGCTGGCGCTGGAATTCGCACGGGGGCATCGCTCACTGTACCTCTTCGTTTCCAAGAAGTCCGAATCGCTGCTCTGCGACGAATACATTGAGGAGATCAGAAAGGCGTTCGAGATTCCCGTTTACGGTGAGTTCAGGCACTTCAGGGATGTTTTTGCCCTCCTGCTTGATCTGGCGAAAAAGGAACGTTTTACCCTGATTCTCGACGAATTCCAGGAGTTTTACGCCATTAATCCCGCCGTCTACTCCGAAATCCAGCATCTGTGGGACGTGACCAAGTCCAAGTGCAAGATGAACCTGATCTGCATCGGCTCTGTTTACTCCCTCATGCACCGGATATTCGAGGAGGCCAAGGAGCCTCTCTTCGGTCGCGCTGACCGTATCCTGCTGCTCAGGCCGTTTTCCATCAGGAACATCCAAACCGTATTGCGCGACCACGGCAAAAACGACCTGAAAACGCTCTTCGACTGTTACGCCCTGACCGGAGGGCTTCCCAAGTACCTGGAGATCCTGGCATCAAACGGCGCCTTTTCCTATGACGAGATGCTGAATTTCATGCTCAACGAGCATTCTCCCTTCATCAACGAAGGGAAGAATCTTCTGGTCGAGGAGTTCGGCAGGGAGTACGGCACCTATTTTTCCATACTGGAGTTGATCGCAAGCGGCAAAACCGCCCGGACAGAGATTGAGTCCATCCTGGAGATTCATGCTGGGGCCTACCTGGCAAGACTGGAACAGGATTACGGGATCATCTCGCGACGGAAGCCTATCAATGCCCGACCCAATGCGCGACTGCTGAAATACTTCATAAACGACAATTTCCTCAATTTCTGGTTCAGGTTCATTTTCCGCAACCGCTCCGCTGTTGAAACAGGCAACTTTTCCTATGTAAGGGAAATTATCGACAGGGATTATGCTACCTGGTCGGGGTTGATGTTGGAGAGGTTTTTTCACGAACTTTTTGCCGCCGGCGGCAACTTCAATGTCATCGGATCCTATTGGGAAAAGGGTAACCAGAACGAAATTGATCTGGTAGCCGTCAACGATTTGAAGAAGAGGCTCACCGTGGCGGAAATAAAGATGAATAAAACGCGAATAAACCTGGATGCATTGAAAAAGAAGGCGGAAAAGCTGCTGGACTCGTATAAAGGTTATGAAGTGACGTTTCTGGCTCTTGGTCTGGAAGACGCCGCGGATTACCTGGAAGAAGGCAGGTAGAAATGGCAGACACTTGGGTAACCGACATCTCTCACTTCCTGGACGAAGAGGGGAAAATCTTCTCCAGGCCGCCCCGGGCAAGAAAGCTTGCGGAATAATTAACGGCAATTATTCTCTTGGCTTCGTTGCCGGAACCGGACTATCCTCCGGAGTATCTGGTACGGTGTCGCCGCCGGCCGAACCGTAAGCCCTGCCGGGAGGAAATCGTCGGCTTCGTTGATCCCGAAACCGATAACATCGTCTGGATGTGTCCGGTGTGCGGGGACCGCGGATTAATCAGTAATTGTCGCGGGACAATGTGGGATATGAGTGGTGCGGAAAGAGGTTCACTGACCTGGCAAAGCACTAAGGTCAGGACAATAACCAGCGGTAGAGAGGAACCATCCTGACCTTGATCCCGTTCAGTTCGATCTCCTTCGAACCGTCCAGAGTGATGCTCAATCTTTCTTGTAATCTGAAATCTCGAGAGAAGTCTATTCGTCTGTTTGCTGCTGCGTCATCTCTCTTATCAGTTTTTCCAGGTGCTTCGACCATCTGGTCAAAGCGGATTTTTTCTCCCTGTCGTAATGGTGTCGGTCGTAAATTTTTTTCATGCCCTCCTGAGCATGATTCAGAACCGCTTCCGCATGGCGTTCCTGAACCCCAATCGCAGCCATCCCGGTACGTGCAGTTCTCCTCAAGTCGTGAGGAGTCCATCGTGGAAGGCCGAGATAACTCGGCTTCTGAAACTGGATGTGATGGGCCAGAGAGTTTGTGCTGACAGGCCCCTCCGCTTTCCTGCTCGCAGGGAAAATGTAGTCATCAGAAGGAAGCAGAAAGGATTTTGCCAAAGAAGTCAGAAAAATCCGATGGTCCTGTGGATTTTTTTTACCTTTACGGCATTCGGTCTTTATCCTCTGCCAGGGTATGGTCCACCAGTCCTCATTGATTTCGTTCCGGTGCATGCCGGAGACTTCTCCCGGTCGTTGCCCGGTTACGAGAATCATCAGCAACGCGTTTTTCAGGATGGTGTTGCCGCCAGAAGCGAGAAGATAGGGCAGAACCACGGTTCTCAGTTCATCATCGCTAAGTGTCCGATCTCTGTCATTTGCCGTTGCTGCCGGAACGGCAAGCCCGACTTCGGAGAACGGGTTGTATTCAACCATTTCACGGCGGAGTGCATAGGTGAACATCGCCCGCGCCGCCAGCAGGACGTTGCGGGCAGCTCCCGGTTTTGTTGTCGCGATTTTCTCGATTAGTTCGATTGCGTCCCGCCGCCGTATGCTCGTGGTGGGGCTGTCACCCCAAGCCGGAATCAGATGTTTCTCCAGCCGTTCGTCCTGGTGCTTCACGGATCGCTCCACTAGATGCGTTTTGATGTGCTGGATGTATTTCGATTTCAAGTCGGAGACGTTAGTTATTTCAGGTTCTGTTGGAGCTGGAGGCGGCACCGGAGGCGGAGCCTGTGGATCGATGCTTTTTGCGGCAGTTGATGCGGCATTCAAGTATCGTTCTCGTGCTTCCGACAAACTGACGAGAGGGTAATTCCCGAGGTGCATGATCCGCCTTTGGCCATCCGTAGGACTTCTGTAGATGAACTCGAATCTCTTGAGTCCGGACGGCAGAATTCGGATTGCAAAGCCATGTCCCTCACGGACCCGATAGTCCCGTTCCCGCGATTTGAGTGATTGGATATACCGATCAGTGAACTTTGTCATGGTACCTCCGTGGTACCTCGAATGCCTTGGCAATGGGGTAAAAATACTGAACCGGACTGAAACAAAATATAGGGTTGTGTGGTTAAAATGTCAACAGATTTAGTTAGTTAGGTTGGAG
>JAQUHM010000194.1 GCA_028683595.1 Geobacteraceae bacterium
GGTGTCGTCTCTCGCCTCGAATTCTACAATGAGCAGGAGCTTTCCACCATTGTGACCCGCTCCGCCCGTATTCTCGGCATCGATATCGAGCCGGACGGTGCCATGGAGATGGCGCGCCGCAGTCGCGGCACTCCCCGGGTGGCAAACCGACTGCTGCGGCGGGTGCGCGATTTTGCCCAGGTACGAGCCGACGGTGTCATTACCCGACAGGTGGCCCATGATGCCCTGCTGCTGCTGGAGATCGACGAGCGGGGCTTTGATCCCATGGACCGCCTGATCATGCTCACCATTATCGACAAGTTTTCCGGAGGCCCGGTGGGGCTTGACACGATTGCCGCCGCTATCTGCGAGGAAAGCGATACGATTGAAGACGTGTATGAGCCGTACCTGATCCAGAACGGTTTTCTCAACCGCACGCCCCGGGGCAGGATGGCCACGCGAGCGGCCTATCTCCATTTCGATCGTCCGATTCCGGAATCACCTCAAGGGAAGCTTTTCTAATCATGCAGCTGGTCTTCGATTTTCCACCGAAAACGCGCTATACCTTTGAAAATTTTGTCGTCTGCAACGGCAATCGCGCTGCCTATCACTTTGCCCGGCAGCTTGCCGAGGGCGGTGGCAACGAAAGTCTTCTTTACCTCTATGGTCCTTCCGGGTGTGGCAAGACCCATCTCCTGGCCTCGGTCGGCAGCCTGCTTTCCTTCCAGACCGGTGCTCCGGCGCCCTGCCTTTCCTTTCGCGATATCGACCAGCTTTACGGGGGCAACTACCCGGCAGAGGGAGCCTCGCTCATCGGGGAACGATTTGCCGGTGCTCCGGCGCTGCTGATTGACGACATCCACCTGATTCCGGATAATGCCAGCATCAGGGTTGAGGTCTGGCAGCTCTTCAACGATTTTTACGGTTCAGGCAAGAAGATTCTGGTGACCGGTCTCTATCCGCCCAAGGAACTGCCCCATCTGGACGATCATCTCATTTCCCGTCTGCTCTGGGGTCTTGTAGCCGGCATGGATATCACTGATGACGAATCCCGCCGCATGATCCTTTCGAAGCTTGCCGAAGATCGGCAGGTGCTTCTGCCTGACGATGTTGCAGAATATATCCTCAAGAATGTTCGCCGGGACGTGCCGTCGCTGCTCGATGCCCTGGAGAAGATCAGCCGTCATGCTCTGGCGGAAGGACGCAAGATAACGCTCCGGCTGGCGCGGGAAGCTCTTGTGCCTTCGCGCTGACGCGCTTCGGCGCACACGTGCCATGGGGGTATGGTACACTTTAAAGTT
The DNA here is from genome assembly GCA_028683595.1 of Geobacteraceae bacterium. Classification (GTDB taxonomy): domain Bacteria; phylum Desulfobacterota; class Desulfuromonadia; order Geobacterales; family Geobacteraceae; genus RPRC01. Next base: position 1,281 of record JAQUHM010000194.1, read on the forward strand.
GCAGAAAAGTCCAAAGGAGGAATCCCATGTCTGAATTCAAGAATGTAACGGTCGTAAAAAAGGCCAATGTCTATTTCGACGGCAAGGTAACGAGCCGGACTATCCTGTTCGCAGATGGCAGCAAGAAGACCCTTGGCGTTATGCTGCCGGGTGAATACACCTTCAACACCGCTGCCGCAGAGTTGATGGAAGTCCTAGCCGGCGATGTTGAGGTCTCCATCGGTGAATCGGCGGAGTGCAAGGCGTTCAAGGCCGGGGAGGCCTTTGAGGTTCCTGCGCACTCAAGCTTTACTGTTACGGTGAAGACGGTGATGGATTACTGTTGCTCTTTCCTTGATTAAGGTATGTAGGCTGAGGACTGAAGGCTGAAGGGGCGATTGTAAAAACCTTCGGCCTTCAGCCTTCTACCTTCAGCCTTCAGTCTGCCTTCAATGACCCCAGCTATTCTCCCTACGACAATCGGCCGCTTCGCCCCTTCTCCAACCGGGCCCCTGCATCTCGGCTCCCTGGTAACGGCCCTTGGCAGTTATCTGCTGACCAGGCAGGGCGGGGGGCGATGGCTTCTGCGCATCGAAGATCTCGACACCCCGAGGGTGATTCCCGGAGTTGCCGATGATATGCTTCGGACCCTTGAAACTCTCGGCTTTCAATGGGATGGCGAGGTTCTTTGGCAGAGCCGCCGCAGCGAGGCCTATGCCGCGGCACTCGACAGGCTCCTGCAGAGTGGTGTTGCCTATCCGTGCGGCTGCTCCCGCGCAGAAATCACCCGGATTGCCACGGCGCCGCACCCGGGTGACGAGGGCCAGGTCTATCCGGGTCTTTGCCGGGAAGGGCTGGCCCCCGGGAAAAGTGCCCGCTCCGTGAGAGTACGGGTGGCTGACGAACCGATTTGCTTCCAGGACGGGCTGATGGGGCCTGTCTGCCAGGACCTTGCCGCCACTGTCGGCGATTTTGTGGTCAAAAGGGCGGACGGTCTCTTTGCCTACCATCTGGCCGTGGTGGTGGATGATGCAGCGTCGGGCGTGAACCAGGTGATACGCGGTTCCGATCTTCTTTCTTCCACGCCCCGGCAGATTTATCTGCAACGGCTTCTTGGCTATCCTGAGCCGGACTATTTTCACTTTCCCCTGGTTACCGATCCCGACGGCGCAAAACTCAGCAAGCGGGATAATGCCGTTTCTCTTGCCTCAAGTCGCAACCTGGAGAGGGAAGGGCACCTGCTGCTCTTCGATTCACTCCGGTTTCTTGGCCAAAATCCCCCGTTGTTCCTTCGCGATGCCTGCTGCGTCGAGATTCTCTCTTGGGCTGTCGAACATTTTTCGCTTGCTGCCGTACCCCGTGTCCAGGGTCCGTTCCTGCATCATTCCTGACCTAACTCCCCATTTCAAATCCGCAATCTGTTTCTCGTAGCACTATTCTGGCACCCAAAAGGGTGTTGTTGATAGCACGCTTCTCGAGTAAGCCTTTTTAGGAGTAATCGCCTAAGAGTTCGAAGGTGGCATGCCCGGGAAGAGTTGTGTTTGCTCATTTCGGGTCGGGTTTTGATCTTGTGATTTTTACTGGTGAATGCAAATAATGCAAGCCATGTTGTACCTGCTGTCTTTGGGTAAATATGGTGCTTTTATTGAAAAAATCATCAACGTGCCGGTAGAATCAGCCGCGCTTGATCCTCCCTGCGTCGTTCAGTTCGATCCCCCTTGTTTCTGGACTATAGAGAAGACTTGCAAATGTCATAACTGAACCGACTATGAGAATTACCGCAGGGGAGAGCCACAGGTCCGGACCTTCCAGTTCTCTGATAAAAGGGATGGAGTGTGCCCACCAGACATAAATGCTGAACCCTGCGCCAAGCAGGGCCCCTGAGGAGTAGCCTAGCCCGACCCCTACGGCACGTCTCCGCGTGGGAAAGCGCTCTGCCAAGTAGGCCGGTACAATTCCCCACGCCAGCTTGAGCATGGCCGCCATGGTAGTCCCGATGACGGCGAAGACCAGGTTATGGGCCAGGGCTGCCTTGTAGAGCACATAATAGGAGGGGATGCCGAAGACGACCAGGAATCCGCAGTACCACATGGTCAGGGACCTTCTCCCGACAATGTCCGAGAGCCAGCCGTAAAAGTTGTAACCGAGAAATGCCATAAACAGGGCGAAACCATAGATCAGGCTGTAGGTGGTTGTGTCAAAGCCCCTGCCGTTCAGGGTCAAAAGGTTCGGCAGGAAGCCATAGACCGCATAATCGGTAAGGAACAGGCCCGACATGAATACGAAGACCTGGATAAAATCGCGGTGGGCCGGAGGTTTGAAGAGACTCCAGAATGGCGCCTTTTCGATCTCTCCCTTTTCCCTGGCCTTTTTGAATTCCGGTGACTCGGGGAGCTTCCGTCTGATGTAGAACGCCAGGAATACCGGCAACACCCCTGTCAAGAAGGCTATGCGCCATCCGTACTCGAACATGGCCTCTTTCCCGACCAGAAAAGAGATGAGGGCAAAGACCAGGGTGGCAAGTACATAGCCCGCGGGGAAGCCGGACTGGATGAAGCCCCCTATGGCACCCCGCTTTCCAGGTGGCGCATGCTCGATGGCAAAGGTGTGGCCTACCGCGTATTCGCCGCCAAAAAAACACCCCATGCTGAAACGGAGAAGGCAGAAAAGGACGTAAGACCACCCTCCGATTGATGCATAGGTGGGGAGGAAAGCGGCAATAAAGGACATGAAGCCCACGCCGGCAATGGTTATGACGAGCAGGAACTGCCGCCCGATCTTGTCCGCATAATGTCCGAAGATGGCCGAACCCAGAGGCCTGGCAGCCATGGTGATGGAGTAGGTGAGGACGATGGTGATGTATTGCCAGGCTTCGCTGCCGGTCCCCGAGGAAAAGACCTTGACCAGAATCGGCGCCATAACGAGCACCAGGGCCATATCATAGGCATCGAGCATGAAGCCGATGAACTGGGAGTACATGGCCATTTTTGTTTCCCTGCGTAAGCCGACTTTCCCGTCTGTAGACATATCGGTCCCCCTTAAGTTTCTTTGCAGCCAAGCGCAGCGTTTGTGCCGTGGTGAGACAAAAGCCTGGAATAGTAACTTGACTCTCACGTGACCGGAAAACGCAACGATCCTCTCGCAGGTTTCCCTGAAAGTTCAAGCTGTTTGGGCAAAGTTTGCAGAATTTTTCCCCGTTATTCATAGCTACCTGAACAAGTTCAAGATGGTATTGTTTTCATTGACGGCGTACTGGATACACACTCCATTCCTGATATAATCCGACAAGGATTATTTATCAGGTTAGAGAGTAAAGGGCAACTGCCAAACTGGGCTGTGTTGAGCCGTAGCGCCAAGCCCGATTAGACAGGGAGAAGGAGGGGTGCCACGGGAAAGAAATGAGAGGTGTCAGGCCGTCTTCTTGTGACATTGTCATGGGTAGAAACCCGAAACCATATGTTTGACAGCGTTGGCCAATGCGAATATATTGCCAGAAGCAAATTCAAGGAGGGCACCGCCATTTTTTACCGATTTTCCATACCATTCTTATACTTGTTAATCAGCACAGTGTGTGCTGCCGCCGCCGTGCCACCATCTTCAATCAACCTCAGGGTAGAGGCTTCTACGGCCGATCTCGCCACCATTATTAACCAGTCTCTCCCAAAACAACTCTACAAGGGGCAAGGGGGGGCAGGAACATCAGTCACTGTTCTCCGTACCGGCCCGGTCGTAGTTACTGCGACTGATAATTTTGTCTATCTTACGCTGCCCGTTCAGCTGACATTCAGTTATGCCGTATTTGAGAGCTATCCGCTCCGGGCAGGACTAAGATTTAAGGCCAAAATGAATGTCACTCCGGACTGGCGCATTAAGACCGAACTTTACTATACCGGATTGTCGGACAATGTAGCTGACACCTTCAAACTTGGGCCGTTGTCTTTGAAGCCGAAAAGCATGGTCGAGAATATCACTCAGCCAGTCCAGAAACTTCTTGCACCGATCATAGACGCTAAAGTTAATGACTCTGTCCAACTTCGGGCCAAGATTGCTCCACTCTGGCAGAATGCGTTTTCCCCAAAACTGGTCAGTAAAGAATTCTGCACCTGGCTGAAGCTGACTCCTGAGAAAATTGTCATGAGTCCACTGTTGGCGGCAAACAACCAGATCAAAGTATCCATTGGTATCATTACAGGTGCCGAGATAATTGTCGGGCCAAAGCCGGCCGCGGCTCCCGTGAAGGCATTACCTCCCGTACAGCAAATCCCGGCACTCGACAAAAGTTTTCATATCCAGCTTGCCGCTGACATCTTCTTTGCCGATCTCGTGACTGCGCTCAACCCGGTATTGCTGGACAAGACTTTCGGTGATGACAAGAAAATTACCATAAGGAATTTCAGTCTGAAGGGAGAAGACGGCCGTCTGGTTGTTGTCCTGACCACTACCGGAGATTTTAACGGTGAGATAACGCTGTTTGCGAAGCCGGTGTATAACGCACAGAATAATACGCTTACTTTTGAGGATGTCGATTTTGACACAAAGAACGCCGGGTGGTTGATAAGTGCCGGGAGTTGGCTATTTAGCAGTCCCATTCGAGGTACTATCAAGACAAAGCTCGATACCTCTGTCCAAGAGCAATTAGAGAAGGCTCGCCTTAAAGCATCCTCGGCGTTGTCCTCCGTGCATGTAGCCGAACATGTTACACTGACCGGTGCTGTCAAGTCCTTGTCTCTTGGCGAGGCAACAGTGCTGAATGACCGGTTGTCGGTTCAAGTCATCGCCGGAGGCGAGTCGAGTGTCAGTCTGAAATAAGGTAAGGAGGAAACCATGGCACTCTGTCTGACGATTCTCTGTGAAAACTCTGTGGCCAAACCCTTTGGGCTTCTTGGCGAGCACGGTTTTGCCTGTTACCTGGAAACACCGCAGGGTAACTATCTGTTCGACACCGGTCAGGGCCCGACCCTGGTCTCTAACGCCCGCTATCTCGGCAAAGACCTGTCAGTGGTCAAGGCGCTACTCATCAGTCACGGGCATTACGACCATACCGGTGCTGTGCCGCAGGTACTGGAGGTCTGCAACGGTCTCGATGTTTATGGTCATCCTGATATCTTTACCGCCCGCTACTGGGAAATCGAAGGGAAGCGCCGCTACATTGGCATCCCCTATCAGCGTGATTATCTCGAATCGCTGGGCGCCAGATTTCGTCTTAGCCGTGAGTTGGTCGAAGTCGGTCCGGGTGTCTACCTGACCGGCGAGATCCCGCGCTGCAATGCCTTTGAAACGGGAGACTGCCGGCAGCTGGCAGTCACAGCATCTGGGGATATTCATCAGCCAGACCCGGTGTTGGACGATCTTTCCATGGTGGTTGATTCGGACAAGGGCCTGATACTGGTACTCGGCTGCGCCCATGCCGGACTTATCAATATCATCGAGTATGTCACCGGGAAGTTCGCCGGCAAGCAGATTTACGCCGTGGTCGGCGGCACCCATCTCGGTTTTGCCGGTGCCGAGCAATTCGAAGAAACGCTCAAAGTACTTGATCACTATCAGATTGAGAAGATAGGAGTTTCTCACTGCACCGGTCTGCCCAGGTCAGCGCAGCTCTGTGCGCGACTCGGTGAGCGGTTCTTTTTCGGTAATGTCGGGACAGAGCTCGAGGTCTGACCATCAATTAGATTGAAGGGGAACATGTCCCTGTTGGAATATGATTGGCTTCGTAATGTTTTAGTGAATTCCGGGGACAGTTTCATTGTTTCAAAGGCGGCCGATTGGCCGCCTCTTTTTGTGTGCGCCAGGCATGGCGCGTGGCGTGGAAGCGCCATCTGTTTGGCTGTGGTGGTCAAGCAGTGACTTGGAGGTGCAAGTCCTCTACGGGCCCTGATGGTGGGAACCGTTAGCCGAACAGC
>JAQUHM010000195.1 GCA_028683595.1 Geobacteraceae bacterium
CCATGCCCGCCGCAATGCAGAGTTCCCGGTCGCCCTTCAGGGCATGAGCGGTCAGTGCTACAATGGGTATGCGATGGCCTTGTTCTCCTGCAAGGGATTCCCTCTGTCTGATCAGTCTCGTTGCTTCATACCCGTCAACTTCCGGCATCTGGCAGTCCATGAAAACCAGGTCATAGTTGTTGCTGATTACAGCGTCAACGGCAATGGCACCGTCATCAACCACATCAACCTGGCAATTCAGATTTTCCAGAATCAGTTTGCCAACTTCCTGGTTTACTAGATTATCTTCGGCAAGCAATAGGTGCAATTTACGGGTGTTTGTCATGATTTTAGGCATTTCTATCCGGGTCTCGAGGGAAACGTCCTGCTGGAGAGGGGAAATACTTCGCTGCAGTTGAGCCGTGAACCAGAAAAGCGAACCTTTTCCAAGAGTAGTTTCCACCCCGATCGACCCGCCAAGCATTTCAACCAACTGCTTTGAAATTGCCAGACCCAGTCCTGTTCCTTCGTGTCGACGTGCCATGGACGCATCGGCCTGGGAGAAGGCATCAAAGATGTGGGGAAGGGTGGCGGTGTCAATGCCCTGACCGGTGTCTCGAACATCGAACCGAATAATCAGGTTCTCCCCGGAATCCTCTACAAGACTCACATGGAGGGAAACCGCTCCTGCATCGGTAAATTTAAGGGCGTTACCGAGAAGATTGATCAATATCTGGCGAATGCGAAGGGTATCGCCATGGAGTGTGTTCGGAACATCACCGTCTATGGTGGTTGACAGTACGAGTCCTTTTTCCTGAGCTTTGACCAAGAAAAGTGCCCTGACATCGTTGACTAGTTTCCGTAGATTGAAATCTGCTGGCAGCAGATCCAGTCTCCCTGCTTCGATCTTGGAAAAATCGAGGATGTCGTTGATAACCTCCAGGAGTTTTTCCGCAGAGTTATGGGCCATCCGGGCAAGGCGTAGCTGCGATTCATCCATTTTCGAGTCAAGCAGGAGGTCAAGCATCCCAAGAACACCATTCATGGGCGTACGGATTTCATGGCTCATGTTGGCAAGGAACTGCGACTTTGCAAGATTTGCCGTTTCCGCGGCGTCTTTTGCCAGGTGCAGTGACTCCTCGGCGCGCTTTCGTTCGGTAATGTCCAGGGCCACGCAGACAATTCCCTGGACCGTGCTTCTCGTTCCATGCATAACGGAGGCGGAGAAAATAACGGGAATCAGATCGCCGTTTTTAGCCCGGTAGGTTGTTTCAACATTACTGACGTATCCTTTTGAGACGATTCTGGCGAGGTTGTCGAGATTTTCTCCCTCATCTTCCGGACCATCGTTGTACTGGAGAATCCGGTAGATCGGCGTACCAATCAAATCGTTCTCCTGGTAACCAAGAAGTGTCAGGGTTGCCCTGTTTACCTGTTCGATGATGCCTTCGGGTGAAATTACGATCAGGGTGTCATTCATTGACCCGATGATATTTTCCGTATATTCCCGGGAGGAAATGATATCCCGTTGGGAGTTTTGCAATGCTTCCGTCATGGAGTTGAAGGAGTGTCCGAGATGCTCCAGTTCATCTCCGGTGTGTATGTCCGCCCTCGCTGTCAGGTCACCCTGGGCAACCTGTTCAGTGGTCCGTGCCAGGGAAGAGATGGGTTTTGTCAGCCTCCGCGCAAAGAGAAACGCAACAAGTATTCCGACAGTGAGGCACAGGAGTGCCAGCAGGGACGTACGGTGGTACATGTTATCGATATCGGAATTAAATTTTTTCAGGGAGAGACCGATGTGGATCCAACCCCAATCGATACCGGAATACTGGAAGGGGTGTGAGTAATGAAACACCTCTTCCTTCGAGATATCTGTATTAAGAAACCGGCTGCTTGCAACTCGTTCCCCAGGTGGTGTCCACACCCCTTTCAAAGTTTTCTGCCGCCACCCGTGTTTCGTGATAATCAACGAAAAACCATCATTTCGGGTAACCACCACGTAGACAATCGACGGACTCTCCTGTACGACACGCAGGCAATGCTCGACAACTGTCCCGAAGTCTTCGGTAATAATGGCACTTGCCGTGACCTGGTCGATGGAGGTGACGGTGCTCTTTGCCTCCGATTTCATTGCGTCGAGAATCGCCGTACGCTGGTAGGGGATGGTGGCAAGGATAAACAGTCCGAGACTAATGATGATCAGCGCCGATGAGATCAGGGCAACGCGGATGACGATCCGTTGAGGTCTCAAGAGGTTCAGCACGTGGTTTTGAAGTGGATGTCCGGATTTCTTTGCCGGAATTTCCATCGCTCTATTATCTCCTTTTTGCCGGGTTCGACTTTAGTTTTTCCTGCTCATTGAGCAATGCGATAAGCCCTTGAAGGTAGGAAGGCTGATAGGGAATAACCCTTTCGACTTGGAACAGCGTGAATATCTGCCTGCCTGTGGTTGTTTCATGCAGATGCAGTGCTGAATTTATGATGGAAAGCTTCAGCTTATCGCTCTGCATGTTGGGGACGCAGGTGATATCGCCATGCAGAGGTTTCGATTCGGTAATGACGGCAAGCTCTCTTCCAATCTGTGGATTCAGAACGTTGCTGGTTGCAAGTGCACCGTGACTGACAATGGCCGCATCCGCCTGTTTGAAGAACACTTTCAAAATTGACTTGGAGGATGCAGGGGATTCACGTGTCTGGCGGGAAAATAGGGTGCAGTCATGTTTTACTTCCCGCATAAGCAGAACGTGGAGCCAGATGTGGCTGGCTTCGTTCTTGATGAAGGAGGGAAGAACTATTGTCTTGCCACGCAGGTCCGCAATAGACTTGATGCCGCTGTCGCGTCTGACAATCAGTGAATACTCCCGTGCATTACCGAAATTGTTGGCTGCGACGATGACGGGGGTCATGGGGGCTCTGTCCCTGATCTGCAGGAATTCAACGGCAGGCAGGGTAACGATGGCCAAATCACCTCTCTTGACCGCTTCCAGCAGGTCTGCAGAGTTTTTGTAGATTACCGTTACCGGTGTGGTCGTGATGCCCATGCCGAGGGCCAATTCCCTGCTCCACAGCTCCATGGCTACCTGGGCGTCACGCTGGTCCACATCTGCAAATACCCGTGATGAAAAACCTACCCTCAGAGTGGTTGGTAATCCGTCCCACTGGCCGGCGAAAACAAACGGCACAGGTCCGAGCAGTACAATTGCAAGTGAAAGGGCAAGCAATTTCAAAAAAGGGACGCTGGGTGCAGGTTGAGTCCTGTTTGAAGTTCGAACTGTTCTCGATTCGGCAAAGGTCATCATTACTTCCTTCATCGTCGGGCAAGCCTGTTTTTGAGACGCTGATGCTCGGCAAATAGTGCCTCCGTGCCAGAGAGGTATTCCGGCCGGAACGGAATCATTTTGCTTATCTGAAAAAGCATGAGGAGCTGCTTGCCCTCGGAGGAGTCAGGGAGGGCCAGAAACGCTTGCCTGATTTTCTTCTTTAGGTCTCTGGGCAACCTGCGGTCAACGGATATGATGCCGTGAGATAGCTTGCTCATCCTGGCAATCGGCACCAATTCTCTGCCGATTTGGGGGTTCATTTCGGCGGCCAGGTTGAAAAGTTGGCGGGTCACGATACATGCATCCGCCTGACGGAAGAAAACGGTCATGATTCCGCGCGAGGTTGTCTGTGTTTCCTTCAGCGTAGAGAAAAATGTTTCAATACTGCTGTGTTCAGCGCGCATCAGCAGGGTCTCAATCCATACATAAAACATGCTGTCGGCCCTTGTGTTCCGCATTGACATGACAAGCGTCTTGTTCTTCAGGTCTGACAAGGAGTGGAAGCCGCTGTCTTTCCTTACCAGGAGAAGCAGTTCGGTTTCATGGCCACTAGTGGATGCGGTAATAAGGATCGGGTCAACTGGTGCTCGATTCTTCAGTTCCATAAACTCTTCGGGGGGGCCGCAGAGAACCTGGACCTTACCGCTATTTCGGGCCGCGGACATCTCGGGAATATTGTCATAGTATTTGGCTTCGCTTTTGCCGAAATATTTCCAGGCAATCTTTTGTGTCAAGATACTGACCGCGGCTTTATATCGCTATTGGTTGTTTCCTGGTAGGCATTACCCGTGTATCCCAAGCTGAGTTGGAACTCTTCTCCCGCAGCTTTCTGTGCAAAGGGGAAAAAGTACATGGCGGTGATCATGGTTACCATTGCCGCGGCAGAGGCCACGTTCATGCCGATGAAAATTCTCATCACAATTCCTTAGGTTAGGGAGCCACTGGCAGTCAGGGTAATAGATTATCCTTGACTGGAATGTAAAATTTGCTGCTGTTGTCAATCCGTATTTGGAGTAAAGATCCTGTGTTTTTCCTTGCAGCGATGTCACGCGACAAAACCGAACCTTCGACAGTTTTTAATGCTTGCGGCTGAAGCGGCGTTTCAGAGTGCGATGCTCGGTAAAAAATGCCTCGGTTGCCCGCATATACTCGGGCCGATAAGGGATCAGGCTGCTCAACTGGAAGAGCAGGAACATTTGCTTTCCCTCCTGGTCTTCATGGACGGTCCGCAGAGCTTGAATGAGTTTCTGTTTGAGGTCAGCCTGAAGATCGGGACGAATCACGATGATGCCCCCAGCCAATTTGTCGGCTCGCGCTATGATCTTCAGTTCTCTACTGATCTGAGGGTTCAATTCTGAGGTTAGCTCAAAGACCTGGCTCGTTACTATACAGGCGTCGGCTTGGCGGAAAAAACCTTCATTAAAGACAGAGAAGGGTTTTTCGTTTCTTTGACCAGAGAGAAAAATGCATGCTTGTCGTAAATGCCTTCCCGCATAAGCAGGGTTTCCAGCCAGATAGAGTACATGTTTCCGTATTGAACGATCCTTGCTGGAATCGCAATGGTCCGATTCTTCAGTCCGCGAACCGAATTGATGCAGCTGTCCCTCCTTGTCAGCAACACCAGTTCCACCTCATGGCTTTTGTCGGTGGCTGTCACCATTACCGGTTCAAGAGGTGTTTGAGGGCTCATCTCAAGAAAGTCTTCGGGTGTCAAGGCCACGGCATCGAGCTTTTTTGCCCTCAAATCCTGCTCAATCTCTGCCAGGGAGTTATAAATGCGGGAGTCTGCCGAACCGACGGTCTTTTTCGCCACCTTTTGCGAATGGATGCGGACGGCGACCCTGATATCCTCTTTTGGAACATTCACGAATGCTTTGCTGGAGAAGCCGATGTTGATATGAAAGGCTGGGGGCGTGGCTGCTCTGCCGTCACTACAGAACGAAGAAATCAGTGCCAGCGCACACAATATTGTTGCCAATGGTGATGACGGGGCTTTTTTGTTGCCGGGTGCTGGTATCAACGCTTTTTCCGTGAGGTGTTTTCGATCTTGTCCCTCTGTGTTCTCAGTAAGCTATTAATAGCTGTCAGGTGTTCCTCCCTGTATTCGACAACCCGGTTGATTTTGAACAGGGTGAGAAGTTGGCGGCCTCTCGGGTGGCTGCCAATGTCCCGAATGGTTTCAACCATGGCATCACGACGCGGATTGAGGATGTCACGGCGCACGGCGACCATGCCGGTTATGAACCCCGGTGACTTTTCAAGGATGCGGAGTTTCTGGCCCAGCTGCGGATTTAGTTCAGACATGGTTTCAAAAGATGATCTGCTTGCCAGGCAGGCGTCGGTCTGGCCAAAGAAGAGCGGCATGATCACTTGGGATGCCTTGGGGTTGCTGTTTATGGTAGAGAAGAAATGCCTGGTATCGCAAGAAACTTTGCCCATGAGGAAAGCGTTGAGCCACATCATGGGTATCTTGCCCTTTTGGCCGGACTCAATTCTGATGTTTTTTTGGCGGAGTTGGTCAATACGGGTGATGTTGCTGTCTGCTCTTACCATCAGGAGCAGCTCGTCATAGAAGTGCCTGCCGTAATCAGCCGACAGAACCGGGGTAAGGGGAACACGATCTCTTAGCAGGAAAAATTCTTCGGCCAGGAGAATAATGATGTCAACTTCGTTGGCTTTCAGTGCTTTTTCCGCGTCAGCCAGATCTCTGAAAAAAACAACTTTGGTTTCCTTGGTGTTTCCCATCCTTCGGTCGGCGTTCTGGACCCATACCGTAGTCAGGCCAATGGCATCCCGAGGGTCAACATTGTAGAAGGCCTGGTTTGAATAGCCGATTACCAGGGGCCTCTCCTTGTCATGGTCAACACCGGAGGCCTGCACGATCATGGTCGACAGGAGACACAGGAGACTTGTGGTGCATGTTGCGATGATGAACTTCAGAAAAGACATGGCTTATATTCTTTCTTCTAGCTGCTCAGCGTCGCGAGCTGTCAGTGAGCCCTTTCAAAAAAGTTGGCTACTTCGGTGCCGACGACAAAGTCAAGGTTTGCCTGTGCCTCCAGGTGCTCGTAGAGGGTTTTCAGATGTTGAGCCTTCATCAGGGACTCCATCAGCTGTGCTTCGATAACATCTTTCGTTTCCACCAACTCTTCCTGGTAAGCCCGCTCATTCAACGACCTGTTTTCTTCCGCTGAAATCGCGGCGGCCTCGGTGGAGGTCTTTTGGTCCTGGGATTTCATGAGCTGGATGAACAGGTGTTTTACTTGAAGGGCAAGGCCTTCCCGCAGCAGCAGTTGCTGCTCTTTGAGTTTCGCAAGGCGTGCTTTTGCCTCACGTACTTCATTCGTGGTACGCAGACCGTCAAAGAGGGGAATTTCGAGTCCGATGCCGATCGCCCAGGAATTTTTGTTTTCCGGCGAGGCCATCCCCTTGTCATAGGAGTTCTCGATTCTGGTCAGGCTGCCGAAGAGGCCGACTTTTGGCAGATGACCACTTCTGGCTTCGCTGATCTTCGCCTCGGCAGCTGTCAAGCCGGCTTCCATCCTGGCCCAATCGGGATTGAAACGATAGGTTTCGCTGACTAGGTCATGCAGGTCGCTCCGGACCGGAGTGAAGGGAAGGTCTTCGTCTGCTATTTTGATCGGGGTATCCCAGGGAATAGCCATGGAGTTGGTGAGGGCGGCCTTGGCCAGTTTTTCGTTCGCTTCCAGCGAGGAGACTGCTGAGCGTAGCCATTCTACAACCGTCTTGCTGCGCAGGTAGTCAGTCTTTTTTACCCTGCCGGAGCCCTTGGTATAAAGGTTTTCAGTTAACTCCAGGGTAACTTCCATGCGGGCGAGGGTATCTTTTC
>JAQUHM010000196.1 GCA_028683595.1 Geobacteraceae bacterium
AGTGTGGCAGTGGCGGTTCCGGGAAAAAACCGTGACAGGCGTCGCCAGTCCTGACTTTATCACGGCTGTCCATTCCTGTTACCTAGTTTCCATCCGGAGTTTCCGGATGGAAACTACCTTGCCTTGCATTCCAGTCAGGGGCGGTGCATTTTTGATCCGAAGAATGCCCCGGAGTTTTCTCGATAAAAGGATTTTCGCTACCGGGCAACAGAATAAAATAATGCCGGCAACCTTTCGGAAGCCGGCATTATCACTTTCATTGAAACTATGGTCAGTTACCTGTTACCGGTGCAGTATTCCTTTTATGGTGGCAAGAAGGTCTGCCGGTAGGATATAGGTCTTGGTATTCGGTGCCGAAGCGAGCTTTTGCATCGCGCCAACATAGCGGTCTCCCAGTAAGAACATGGTTGGAAGTTCCTTGTCTCCCACTGCTTGGGCGATTTCCTCGATAGCCTTTGCGGAAGCTTCTGCAAGGGTTACCTGTGCTTCTGCTTCCTTCTTGGCAGCCTCTAGCTTTCCTTCCGCCTCGAGAATGACCGCTGCCTTGCGGCCCTCCGCTTCGAGGATTGCCGCCCTCTTTGTTCTTTCGGCTGACGCTTGCTGTTCCATAGCATTCTGCATGGATGCTGACGGTTTGATGTCTTGTATTTCCACCGACTTTATCGAGACACCCCAATCGACCACGTCGCCGGAAATTATTTCCCGCAACCGGGCCTTGATGGTATCCCGGGAAGAGAGCGCCACATCCAGTTCCATCTCGCCGATGATTGCCCTCAGGGTTGTCATGATAAGGTTCTGAATAGCGTACTCGAAGTTGGAGATGCCGTACACCGCAAGGACCGGGTCAATTACTTTGATAAAAGCAATGGCATTGCAGACAATCACGGCATTGTCTTTGGTGATTGCTTCCTGTGCCCCGATCTCCAGCGGCATGTCCTTGGTGGTTATGCGATAGGAAACGATGTCGATGTAGGGAATGATGAAGTTAAGGCCGGGCTTCAGGGTCACATGATATTTGCCCAGGCGCTGGACAATATATTCAAAGCCTTGGGGTACGATGCGAACACCCATCATGATTGTTGCTGCCACTGCCACGGCAAAAACAAAGAAGACAATTATACTAGCCATATCTCCCTCCTGCTGTTGAATGTATGCATGGCCAACCGGGGTCAGCCCTTTTTCACCACAAGCTTGTCACCGGCAATATCGACTATTACTCCCCTGTCCCCTAACTGGAGCTGTTCTTCAGATATATAGGACCACTCGTCGGATCCGAGCACTGCAATGGGGAAGCGGATAATGCCGCCGGGGAAGGTGGTGCCGTTGGCTTTTACGATAATGCCGGATTTGCCAATGATTGCTTCCTTGCTTTGTCCGGAGAGGGTCTTTGTTTCCTGGCGAAAGAATCGAAACCAGCCATAGGTAAAAAGGCCGGACAAGACGGCCCAAAGGGCAAGTTGCAGGGCCAAAGAGTCTGTTCTTATGATGAATGATAAAATTCCTACAACGATTGCTGCAAGTCCAAACCAGATAATGGTGAAAGAAGGGATCACAATTTCGAGGACGGAGAGTATGATGCCGGCTGTTATCCAGATCCAGGGTTCCACGCAGTTTGCCTCCATCGGGATATCGGTGCTTTATTCAGTAAAGTTGAAAGTTGCTGTAAGTCCTAATTCTGCCGCAATGGATCTGCCATGTCAATGAGATGTTGCAGCAAGAACATGGACGATATGACTGTTTTGAAGTTTAAGTCACTGCCGGGTGAATTCTGTTCAGCCTGGTAGGAAAGGAAGCTTTACATGGGAGCAGTCCGTCATTATTGCCAGTATCCCAAGCGGCTATTTCAATCCAATTTATTCCGTTCGTGCTGTGTTGTGACCTGGCAATGCCTGCCCGCTAAAACCCCCGGAATTTCAACGGTGAACGAACCGCAGGGTGTGCATATCAGACAAATTCCTGCTGTTGCCGGTTGTTTTTATTGACCATCTGCCATTGTTGCGGCAGAATTATGTTAGTATGTACATCAATAGTAAGAAAGCTTGTCGTCTGGGGGTTGCACCATGAAATTCACGGTACTGTTGTCAATGTTGTTCGTTGGCTTCTCAGTGAATGCACGTGCTGATATTTATCAATGGGTTGATAATGAGGGCGTTGTCAATTTTACCGATAGTGTCGATTCTATTCCAAAGAAATATCAGAATAAAGTGAAAGTACAGTCATCGGATGATTCCAGTCAGAAAGCTACCGCTTCTGAGACTGCGCAGTCGACCGTCCAAGAAGATAACAAGCCTCAATCTGAAGAACCGCCACCGCAGCTGAAGTCCTTTGGTGGGCATGACGAGATGTGGTGGCGTTCCCAGTTCGGCAGCCTGCGTGGAGAGATTGCCCAGCTTGAGGCCAATCTTCCCTCCAAGCGGTCGGAAGCAGAGCAGCTTCGCCGAAAACTGATAATCTATACCTACGCACGTAATAGGGTTGCGTACCAGGAAAAGCTGGACGAAATACATCGTGATGAGAAAAGGATCACCGCCCTTACGGAACAACTTTCAGCTCTTGACACACAGGCCTCCGCAGCCGGAATTCCATTCGAGTGGCGTAAATAGTTCGTGACATTGTCAAAACTGATGTTTTGCCCTCTTTTTCTTCGTTGACACTGATGGCAAAAACATGTATAAAAATTTTCCACCTTCTGGATGACATTTTTTACATCTACCGGGACTGTTTGAAGAAATATTTATGGCGGCGTAGCCAAGTGGTAAGGCAGAGGTCTGCAAAACCTTTATTCAGCGGTTCAAATCCGCTCGCCGCCTCCATAAAATCAAGGGGTTAGCTAAATCAGCTAACCCCTTTTTCTTTCCGTGGTACCTCTGGTGGTACCTGAATTTCAAAATGCCTTACTTCAGAGTCTCCCGTACAACCGCAATAAGCCAAACTAGCCCTTCCTTTTTTTATCGCCATATCAACCGTCCAAACCGTATTTAGCAGTTTGCAGATTCGAATATTCCAACCATCTTCAGTTGTACCGACGATAACAAAGCTTTAACTGATATCTCATTGTAGAAAACACCCGAAGAAGCTTCTCTACCCTTCGAACGGTTCTCAAACCGCACTCCTTCAAACTCCCTTTACAGTCATTTATGGAATTGGATTAGAAGATTTTATTGTTTGCTTGGTAAATAGCCCATTATATAGGGTAATTACGTGAGTATTATGCTCTTACGTGATGTTTTCTTTTCTCCCGATCAAGTCAATACTACCGCCGACGGGAGAACGCATGGAAAACACGAAAGCATTGCTTGGCGCACGGATCAGGGAAATTCGCAAGGCTCGCGGTTTGACTCAGGAGCAGCTCGCTGAGATGATCGATGTCGAGCAGAAACATGTCAGCCGGATTGAGTCGGGAAAGAATTACCCGTCCATTGACCTGCTCGAAAAAATGGCCGCTGCCCTCAAGGTTCCCTTGATGGGGTTCTTCGATTTCATGCACTTGCAAGATGATGATGAAAGCGCCGTGAATCTGGAAAAGATGTTGCTGGAACTGGACCGGGATTCGAGGAAAATTGCCTACAGGCTGATAAGGGCCACAATCAAGGCGCTGAAAGATATCTGAACTCCCGATCTTTTTCCTGTGCGGCCGGGGAGGCTTCCACATGCAAGCCGTTTCAACGAAACAAAAGACATTTTGCCGCACATGCGGCTGTCGTCGACAATGCCCGAAGTCACCTACGGATTCCGTCAGTTTCACACCTCACTGCAGTCCGGTTTCCGATGACCTCGGAAATCCCACCTGAAATACCACAATCCCATCTTGTTGCTGATTACCCGAACCGAGTTTTAAAAGTTTTATATGTTTCCCGACGCCAAGATGATGGATTTTTGCATATTTTAAAACATTTGCATTCTATGATTAATTAAATCTAACTGCGTACCCTCGTAATTGTTTAGATATGAGAAGAATTCTGAACGGGGGTGAGACCATGGGCGGCCTGATGAGGCAACGTGACATGATGGAATTCATGCAGATATCCCGCTCAACTCTCTGGCGTATCATGCGACAGGAGGATTTCCCCAAACCTGTGGTCCTGATGGGCTTGAAGAGGTGGCGACGCGAAGAAATCGAGACCTGGCTCAGGTCAAGGCAGGATGAAGCGGCAGCTTTAATGCAGTCGGCCGGCTGAGTGATTACGCTGAATTCGAAAGTGTATTGAGGTGTCAGGGGTGGGTGAATCGCCAGGAGATCGTTCAGAGAATACCCCCCGGCTTCCCGATTCAGCGACAGTTCCTTTTTCAGAAACATTCAGGGACCTCCTTGCCGGCATTGCAGCGAGACCGAAATATCTTCCGGAGTGGCCGGAAGGGCAGCGGGCCATGCCGAATGAAATCCTGCGGTCCGCCCTTTTCAACTGCCGCAACCGCAATCAGCCCCGGCTGTTCCTGAAGGATGTGGAAATAGCCGTGATAGGCGACGGTACGGTCATCTACCGAGGCGAAGAGCTGCGGCAGGACGACGAACTGGTCTGGCTTCACCTGATACACCTGGTTAAAAAACTGCCTCTCGGGGAATGCATCGAATTCACGCCGTATTCCTTTGTCAAGGCGCTTGGTTGGCCGATTAAAGGGCAGAGTTACCAGAGGCTTCGTGTCTGTCTCAGTCGCATGCAGGCGACCGCAATCCGGATTCAGTCGAAGCGCCTTGGGTGTTTCGTCAGCGTGTCGCTGGTCCAGATGTTCAAGTCGAAAAATGAAAGGATGGAGAATCTGAACCGCTGGCAGGTATGGGTCGGGAAGGAGATGCGACTGCTGTTTGACGAGGAGTTCCTGACGCGAATGAATTGGGAGACGAGGAAGTCGCTTCCGGACGGCATTGCATCGAAACTGTTCGGCTACTGGTCCAGTCACCGGGAGCCATTCCCGGTCAGAATTTCCACCTTGCAAAGCCTGTGCGGCTCGGAAATGTCCTTGAAACACTTCCGGGAGGAACTGAAAAGGTCCCTATCCCTTCTCCAGCAGGCCGGCTTCCTGGAGGCATGGAAATTCCGGGATGATACGGTAACGGTGAAAAGGAGATATTGACCTATGGCCGACCGACTATTGACCTATGACCGGCGCACTATTGACCTTTGGCCGACCGATATAGACCTTTGACCGGCAAAAATATTGACCTTAGACCGGCGGGACTATTGACCTTAGGCCGACCGAGATGTTCCGGATTAACCAATGGAATTAGAGTGATAGGAGGTTTTCCACAACCCTCTAACCTTTTTTTAACCTTTTATTAACCAATAAGGGAGGAATCAGGTGAGATGAATGCCATGCGATGCCGCTATTCCGAGGCGGCAATGAAAGTCGTCATTTCCTATTTGCGTCGTACCGGTCAATCCCTCAGGTTTTGTGATGGAGGGTACTTTCTCAGTGAAGGTGCGCCGAACATCGAGATCATCGAACAGGCGTTCCGGCATGGGGCGATACAACTGGCCGGGGACGGCTCGATCATGATTTGCGGGACCGATATTCCACCCCAATGGGATACGGTGAAGATCCGCCGCAGGATAGAAGATCATCTGAGAAAATCAGCCTCCAAAGGAGACATCATCCGCATCGCCGCGTGTCTCGGCGTGAAAATGAGGTAGGCAGCATCAATTTCCCAACGTAATTTCCACAATTTTTTCTGGCACGGCCGTGTGTCTACAGCAGAACAACGGCAAAGCCGGTCAGCGGAGACCAATCCGTGACCGGCTTTTTTTGTGGAGCTTTCATGGACTTCATGACCGCGATTGACTGGGTAAGAAACAACGAGGACAAGGTCAGGCGGAAGATTGAGAGCTACCTCTTCTTCTCGCCGTATGAGGATCTGGACTACCTGCAGGAAGCATATTTGTCCGCGTTTGTTGCCGTGCATCGCAGCAATGGAAAAGGGATTCCCTTCGAGTCCGCCTTCTGGACAATCTTCAAGGAGCGGATAGGGAAAATGACGCCAAATCCCGGGAACAGATCCGGGTCGAATTCAATCCCGTCGCATCTCTGCGATTTCGGAATCGAATCGATTGACGTCGCACAAAGAGAGCAACTCCGCGCACCTGACATCGAGATGATTTTCAACAAGGTCTGCCGTTATCTGACCGCGAGGGAACAACGGGTACTCTGCCTGGCGCTCGGCTTCACCTACGAGGGACACCTGTCCAATTATGAAATTGCCGACCATCTGGGCTGCAGGGAATCAAACGTCCGTGACGCACTTAACAAGGCCTTTGGACGCATCAGGGATCTGGTGCGGATGGGTCGAATCAATCCGGAAGAGTTGCGGAGAAGGGATGAGGGGGATCCGGAATAATCCGCATCTCCAAAGGCAAAATCTTACGGCACGGCCGCCGAATGCAGGCAGTTCCAGGCAACGCCGGTCAAATCATGTTGGAACGAATACTTCCAAGGGGAGGGAGACATGAGCGGAGACGAGGCCGTTGCATGGGTTGACAGGTACAGAAGGCTGGTAGAGAGGGAAGTCCGGAAATTCATGGTCAACTCGCCGTATGAACTTGGGGACTATCTTGGTGACGCCTATGAGGCGGCTCTGGTGGCCGCGACAGTCAGTGAGCGAAAGGGGATATCCTTTTCATCGGCCTTCTGGCTGACACTTAAAAGGAACGCGTCCCGCGTTTCTCCCAGCGCCAATGCGAGGAGGGGGAGCAGTGTCTCCATGGCCGAATTCGACTGCCGGGAGTACTCCGATGAGGTTTACTACGGGGATGACGTGCATCAGCCGGATCCCGAAGAATTCCTGATTTTGAGGAGCGACCCGGATTTGACCGAAGAGTCGGTACTTCTTCAGCTGATGGATTGTCTGATGCCGGTGGAGAGGAAGGTTCTCACCTGCGTCTGCGGGCTTCAAGGGGCGAGGATGTCATACTCCGAGACAGCTCTGTTTCTAGGCATGACGCACGGCGCAGTTTCCCAGTCGTTTCGCCGCATCATGAGGAAGGCGCTTCAATACCGGGCCGACTGTGCGAGCGCCGGTTGCGTACCCTGCAGGTCGAACGGAATGTACCTGGGATGAGGAGAAGGTACCCATAAAAGGTTTTACCATCGTGACAGAGAGGAGGAATTTTCATGCAACTGAGTGAAGCAGCGTCGTCTTTCGGGATACCCGCG
>JAQUHM010000197.1 GCA_028683595.1 Geobacteraceae bacterium
GCCCTCTGGTGTTTTATTGTCACCTTCACATTCCTTGGGGCCTATCGGCTGTTTCCCCAAAGAGATTCTATATACCTTGAGAACCTTACCTTGCATAAAGAGGGTAAGCCCCCGTTTTGTCTTTAGACAACAACTTTGTCGGCTATAGTCCCCTGAGGAAGGGAAAGGTCCGGTTCCCCGGCACATACCGGCAACGAAAATCCACTGAAAATCAGAAATACTATGAACATTACTTTTCGCATAAAGAAACCTGAGTCTGGCCGAGTGAATGAAACATTCATTCGCAGTTCGGATGCACGGCGCAACAAAGCAGAAGGGCTCCCTGAAATGACTTCCTCACCACGTCTGCGAATAGTACTGGAAACAGCACCCATAAAGCCACTCAAAATTATACGCTGTAAGGCACATTTCATTAGTACTGATCTCGATATCTAGTTGAATTTCTATCGCGCTCCATATACAATCGTCTCGCCTCGTAACTGCTTGGTAACGCTTCGCATGCATGGTTCTTGAGTCACTGGGCCTCAACCGGCTATGGAGTTACGCATGTTTTCTGTCAGGCAGAAGTTCAGCAAGACCACCATAATCCTCTGGTTAGCGGCCCTGACGGCGCTCCTGTTTTCCGGCAGGGTCAACTTCCCCTTCTTTCATATCATTGCCGAACTGTTCTCAATTATCGTTGCCGTTGGCATATGCATCATTTCCTGGCACTCCCGACGACTCCACGAGAACGGTTTTTTTATCTTTCTCGGCGTCTCCGCTCTTTCGGTCGCAGTTATCGATCTTCTCCACACACTCACCTACAAAGGCGTAGCAGTCATGCCGCAGAGCGGATCCCCGCTGGCGACCCAGCTCTGGATTGCCGGACGCTTCCTGCAGGCTATATCAATGCTGCTGGCCTTTTATTTCCTTCATCGCAGGTTGCGTGACACAACGTTGGTTGCGTCCTTCTTTGCCATCACAACACTCATGATCACTGCAATCTTTGTCTGGAAAATATTCCCCGCCTGTTACATTGAAGGAATCGGGCTGACCCAATTCAAGATAGTTGGCGAATACCTTATTATTTCACTCTTTGCTGCAGCATTATTTCTTCTTCGACAGGAATGGAAGTCCTTCGATCCCCACGTTGCACGCTATCTTGCGATATCCCTCGGCTGCTTCATGGCCTCGGAACTGTCGTTCACCAACTATGTCAGCGTATTCGGTCTGGCCAACCAGATCGGGCACATCCTCAAGATTGTCGGTTTTTATTGTCTCTACCGGGGAGTGGTCGTGATAAGCCTTACCCAACCGTACGATCTCCTCTTCAGGAAGCTCAAGGAGATCAACCGCACCCTTGAGAAACGGGTTCAGGAAGAGGTAGCGAGGAACAGGGAGAAGGACTCATTGCTTGTTCAAAAAGACCGCCAGGCAGCCATGGGTGAGATGACCGGCAACATAGCCCACCAATGGCGACAACCGCTGAATGCCGTATCACTGATTGTTCAGGATCTGGCCATGCAGAATAATTCAGGAACGTTAGACAAGGAGTCCCTGAGGGATTCCTTTGCCAAAATTATTGACCTGACAAGACACTTGTCACAGACCATAACCGATTTCAGAGATCTCTACCAAACGGACAAGGAACGCGTTGCCTTCAGCCTCAGAGAAAAGATCCGGCAATCACTAAAACTGATGGAGGGGACTCTCCGCGAACATTGCATCTCGGTGAAGGTATCCGCGGGAGAAGAAATTCTTGCGCTTGGCTTCCCGAACCAGTTTGCCCAGGTGGTTCTTAATTTGTTGAATAACTCCCGCGATGCTTTGACGGAAAGAAAGGTGCCGAATCCTACGATATGGATCGAAGTATCCCATGACAGGATGTCTTCGCTGGTTACCATCAGAGACAATGCCGGTGGGATACCGAATGACATCATTCACCGTGTCTTCGACCCTTATTTTACCACCAAGGAAGAAGGTACCGGGATCGGCCTCTATATGTCCAGAAACATCATCGAACAAAACATGTCGGGCCGCCTTACGGTGCGAAACGATGAAGAAGGCGCAGTTTTCTGCCTTGAACTGTGTCCGGTTGGCTGAATCAGCAAAACCTTCATCAACAGGAAAGGACCTTACCTCTCATTCCTTCCCTATTCCCGGTGGCCAATACCCACCCAGAATGTATCTCCTCGTTGCGCCGCAAGTCCACTCCTCACTGCTTTCGGCTCTTTGGCAGGCTTAGCCCGTTGTAGTTGCGCTGCAAGGTGGTACGCTTTTCTTTCGGCCCCAAAGGATCTCAACCTACTGCTGTTTTTTTAGAACGTGTGCCGCGAAAGCGCACAACGAAAAAGGAAAAAAGGAGATATCATGCGAGTGTTGATACTGAGTGCCGACAATTTCGAAGATTCGGAACTCCTTGTCCCCTACTACCGGTTCCTCGAGGAGGGTTTTCAGGTAGAGATCGCTTCCATGAGAATGGGCATAATCACCGGTAAACACGGTTATGAGGTAGAAGTAGACAAGATTATTGATGAGGTGAATGCCGACGACTACGACCTGCTCCTCCTCCCTGGAGGGAAGGCCCCGGCGGAGCTGCGAAAACAGCCGGCCGCCCTGGAGATTGCACGTCACTTCTTTGCCGGGAACAGGCCGGTTGCTGCCATTTGTCACGGTCCGCAGATACTGATCAGTGCAGGTCTCCTGAAAGGAAAGCGGGTAACCTGCTACAAATTGGTGGCAACGGAAATGAAAGAGTCGGGCGCAGACTATCAGGACCGGGAACTCGTCGTTGACGGCAACCTGATCACATCGCGGCAACCGTCGGACATTCCGGTTTTCATGAGAGAGATCATGAAAATGACGCACTCATAAACTTCAGGATGAAAGGGCCCTTTTCAATCACCAGACCCTGGCAGGTTTTCAGTTTGCTCTCTCCGGCAGGAAAGTCAGGGCTTCCCTCAGCCCGGAGCCAGGAAGCTCTCAGCGGGGTTATGATCGAGTACTTCACGAATCGCGCGGAGCAGGGCATTCGGGGAGACCGGTTTTGAAACATAGGCATATTCACTCTTCATGAGGCCGCGGTCCTTGATGAAGTCAGCCGGGTAGCCGCTCATAAAAAGGACCTTGATATCGGGTCGCAGACTTCTCGTTTCATCAAGTACGTCAATCCCTCTCTTTTTCGGCATGATAATGTCAAGCAGGAGTAGATCAATGCTTTCGGCGGACTCCCGAAATTTTGCCACCGCCTCCTCACCATTTTTCGTCGCTATTACCGTGTATCCCCAGGCACTCAGGGTGAGTTGAATAACGTCGAGCAATTCACGATTGTCCTCCGCCACCAGGATTGTTTCCAATCCTCCTTCCGAATTCCTGAACGGAGCCGCCTGCAAGGATTTTTCCCAGCAGCGCGCCATGGGGAGGTACACCTGAAAAGTGGTTCCCATTCCCATATCGCTGTATACCCTTACAGACCCCTCGTGCCGCTGCAGGATACCATACACGACGGACAGACCGAGTCCGGTACCCCTCCCCACTTCTTTGGTGGTGAAAAACGGCTCAAAAATTCGCTGCCGCGTGTCCAGGCTCATACCGACTCCGGTGTCCGATACCGTGATGACGGCATAGTCACCCGGAGTCCCGAAGCCGTGCATGGCCACAAATTCTTCATCCATCCGCAGGAGAGATGTTTCAATGGAAAAAATCCCGCCACCCGGCATGGCATCGCGCGCGTTGGTTGCCAGATTCATCAGCACCTGCTCGATCTGAACCGGGTCGGCAACCACCGGCAATTCTTCTGCACACGGCTTGAAATGAAACTCCATGTCTTCGCCGATGAGCCGTGACAGCATCCTCTGTGATGTCGCAATGAGGTCGTTCAAATTCAGGCGACTTTTTTCGGAGATATCCTGACGGCAAAAGGCCAGCAGACGGCGGATAATGGAAGCAGCCTTTTCGCAGGAGGAGATGATCTCTTCAGCATAGTGCCGTCGCGGGTCGTCTTCCTCGCTTTTCATCATCAGTAAATGGCCAAAACCGATGATGGCGGTCAGTATATTGTTAAAATCATGAGCCACGCCTCCCGCCAGCTGGCCGACAACCTCCATCTTCTGGGATTGGATGAGTTGGGCATGGAGTTTTTCCCTCTCTTCTTCCGCCCGCTTCCGCTCGGTAATATCAAGGGCGGTAAAAATTACCCCCTTCGAAAGGTCATTCGGATCGATCGGAGTTGAGGAGAGAATGATGTTGATTAAAATTCCGTCTTTTTTCTTCCAGGTTGTTTCTACGGTTCCGGTTCCTTTGTCGCTTATCTGGCGATATTTCTCGGAACCGACATGAGCGAATTCATCCGGAATGGAGTAAAGCAATTCGGTGCTCTTGCCAATAAGGTCTTCTCTTGCGTAGCCGGTCATCTCGCAAACCCGCGAATTCACATCAAGCAGAATCCCGTTGCTTACAACGCCGATGCCGGTCGGAGCAACACGAAAAATGCTCCGCATCCTGCCCTCGCTTTCACGTAAGGCCTCTTCGCCCTTCGTTCTTGCCTCGATCTCTTCTTTCAACTCACCCAACAGAGTCATTGTTGCGTTCTGGCTCAGCCGCAATTGCTTGTTCGCCTCCAGCAACTTATCTTCCATTCCGCGCCGTCTGACCAGTTCCTGCTCGAGCTCGCTGGTGCGTTCCCCCACCAGAGCGGCCAGCCTTTCCTGCTCCTGCCGCTTCAATACATTTGCTTCTTTGATCTTGGCCATGGCGCGGATCTGGGCCATAAGCTCCGTCTCGTCCAATGGCTTTGCGAGAAAACCTTCGGCGCCCACTTCCAGAGCCATGATGCGGCTTTTCCGGTCCGTTTTCAGGGCAGTGAGGAAAACCACCGGGATATGCCACAGGCCTTCATCCCCCTTTAGCCGCCTGCATACCTCAAAACCGTCCATTTCAGGCATGACGATATCAAGCAGGATGACATCCGGGTCCTCGGCAATCGCCACATCGATACCTTCCGAGCCATTCAGGGCTGTCAATACCTTGGCCGTTGGCAAGATATCCGACACGACGGCTTTCAGAGCTGTCAGGTTGTCACGATTATCGTCTATGGCCAAGAGCTTCAAGCTGCTAGTTTCCATCAAGGGCCTCCCGGATGGTCTGGTGAAATAACTCCGCATCAATCGGCTTGGACAGGTAACCGTTGAATCCACGGGCGAGTATCTCCTCCCGGTCTCTGATCATGGCTCGAGCTGTCAGTGCAATAACAGGAATGAGACAAAGCGTTTCATCCTCTCTGATTTCTTCGAGGGCGGCAAATCCATCCGTAACCGGCAGCGAAATATCCATAAGAATAAGGTCCGGCAGGTGTGATCTGGCCTGCTCGACACCGGTCCTACCGTCAATCGCTTCGACAACCTTGCAGGTCTCTGCCAGCAGAGCTCTCACCGTTTTCATATTATCGGGATTGTCCTCCACCACCAGGATCACCGGTTTGGGGTTTTGCCGCCTTCCGGCTGGCTGACAATGTAAAACAGACAGTTCTTCCAAGCCCTTCGACGCCATCCTTGCCACCGTTGCCAGCAGTTCGGTCTTGCAGACGTCACCTTTCTGGATCAGCTGATGAATATTGTTTCCCCTGAGAAACTGCAATTCTTCTTTTGTCACATGCTTGGCAGTCAGGATCAGCACCGGCAACCGCTTAGTCTTTTCCATGCTGCGGACCGTCTGAATAACTTCGAACCCGTCAACTTCCGGCATCATCAGGTCGAGAATCATGGCATCGGGCACGGTCTGTTCAATCAGGTCCAGCGCCTCCTTACCATCACGGGCCACGGAAACGAGATAGCCCTGTTCGGAGAGGATATCCGTTATCTGGATGACGGCCGGCTCGCTGTCTTCGACTAACAGAATGCGCGCACCTTTTTTGGGCGGATAAGCGGGGATGACGGAGTGCTCAGCCGCACCAGTCCGCCAATCGTCACATTGCAACACATCCAGAGTCAACGGCAGGCTGACGGTAAATGTCGATCCCAAGCCGGGAGTACTCTCAACCTCGATGCCCCCGTCCAGCATTTCGGCATATTTTTTCGCGATTGCCAGACCCAGTCCGGTGCCACCATATCTCCTCGAGGTGCTGTCATCGGCCTGACGGAATTCATCGAAGATATTCGGGATTTCCTTCGCAGCGATACCTATTCCGGTGTCGGTAACAGCAATCCGGATCGTGTCATTGACCCAGATTGCTGAAATCTCCACCCGGCCCTGTTCGGTAAATTTTACAGCATTACCGACAATATTCTGCATGATGTGCCGGCATTTCGAGAAATCGCTCTTGATTTCCGGCAGATCCCCGGTGACTGAATTCAGCAACAGGATTCCCTTTTCCCGTGTCTGTGGCTCAATCATCGACGCCACCTCGTTGACCAACTCCGAAACGGTAAAGCGGCTAAGGCTGATTTCTTCACGACCGGCCTCGATGCGCGAAAGATCGAGAATATCGTTGATCAATTCCAGAAGCTGCCTGCCGTTGCGCTCGATTACCTCGAGATAGCTGTATTCTTCAGCCGGCACGGTCTCCCGTAGACGACGGCTCAGTACCCCGGCCAGAGCGATCACCGAATTGAGCGGAGTCCTCAGTTCATGGCTCATATTAGAAAGAAAAGCGCTTTTCAGCCGGTTTGCCTCATCCAACTGCTTTTTCTGAAGTTCCAGCTCAATATTCTGCTCGCTCAGTTCATCAGCCTGCAACGTCAATTCCCTCTTCTGCTCTTCCAGTTCCCGGTTCTGGATTTCCAGTTTTTCAGAAAACTCCTTGGTCTTTCGGAACGCCAGAACTCCGTTCAGGCGGGCGGTCATTGTACTCAAGATGTCATTCAGAAGCCTGATTGCCGTGTCGGAATAACTTCGAACGCTTGCCAGCGAAATCATGGCAACAACTACTTTGCCGGAAATGATTGGGATCGTAAGTATTTCCCGCGGGATGAAGGTACCGCTGACTGCCGTAAAGGTGAAACGCGTATCGGAAGGGATGTCGGCAATTCGCCGTACCTGTCCCGTGGCCAAAGCCGCTCCAAACTCGCCTTCGAACACGGTAGACGAAAATGACCCGCGGCCGCTGTCTCCCAGCCCGATTGACTCGAAAAGATCAAATTCGGTTTTCTCACCATTGAGAAGGTAGAT
>JAQUHM010000198.1 GCA_028683595.1 Geobacteraceae bacterium
ACAACCGGGTCTGGCACCGCGGACACCACTCCCCCGACGGTCACTTTTACTGACCCGCAAAGCGGCGTAACCAATGTGAACTTAGATGCCACGATTTCGGCGACATTCAGCGAACCGATGAATGATACGACTATCACTACATCTACCTTTACTGTGAGCGGAATCACCGGCACGGTTACCTATGGTGATGACGGTACCAATACGGCTTTCTTTCATCCTTCGACGAATCTTTCACCCAGCACAACATATACTGCAACCATTACAACCGCTGTCAAGGACCTGGCGGGAAACGCAATGGTTTCCATCAAAACCTGGTCATTTTCTACCGTTGCGCCGGATTATACCCCGCCTACGGTCATATCGACGTATCCAGCAAATGGGGCAACCAATGTGGCAGTCAGCACCGCTATAACAGCGACGTTCAGTGAGTCTGTTAATTGTTCCACTCTAACTACATCCAGCTTTACGGTCTATAAGGGCGGGGCAGCCGTATCCGGTGTCGTGTCTTGTGAAAACTCTGTTGCAACCTTCACCCCAACGGCAAACCTTTCCAATAGCAAGACTTTTACTGCGACTATTACTACAGCCGTTAAGGATCTGGCCGGGAATGCCTTGGCGTCTGCCAAGGTCTGGTCATTCACGACTGCATTGGCGGTTCCGACCCCAATGGGTAACTATTGTCAGCAGCCTCCCTTTGTCTCAAGTTCCTCAGGATTGAAGCCAAACGTCCTGCTCATCGTCGACAACTCGGGTAGTATGTATGACTTTGCCTATAAAGATTCTGGCAAGGGGGGAGACTATGACCATCCTGATACAAGTTATGACTCCGCCAAGACCTACTACGGTTATTTCGAATCCGGGAAAATGTATAGTCATAATAAGTATTTTTACGTAGATTCATCTAAGACGGTGGACAAAACCAGCTTCTGGTATGGGAATTTCCTGAACTGGCTGACCATGCGGAGGGTCGACGTGGTGAGAAAGGTGCTGGTCGGCGGAAAGTGCATTCCGCGTTCCGCGAGTACCCCCAACTATCTGCTTGCTGCGGAAGATCCTGACAGGGATTATTACAAGAAGTACAACGGCGTACGGTATAAGGTTGATAATGGAAACGTGACGAACAGCAATACCGGTGTAGACTACAACCTCAAGATCTATGTCGGAGATAATCCGCCATCTGACGGCATTATTATTCGCATGTCAGACAGAATACGGTTCGGCATAATGTTTTACAATGATGGGCAGAGATACGAAGATGCGCTGAACAATGTTCGGGATGGCGGCTATGTCCAGGTTGATCTGGGCTCGACCGGCACTAACCTGATTACAGAGGTTGAAAATACTGATCCGGAAACCTGGACTCCTCTGGCGGAGACTTTGTATGAGTCTACCCGCTACTTTCAAGCAATTGAAAGTGCCTATAACGGGGGTACGTATAGTGGGAAAGACCCCATTGAGTATTCCTGCCAGAAGAACTTCGTGCTGATTCTTACCGATGGTGAATCGACGAAAGATCAGAATGTGCCGGGGACGACATTCTCCAGTTCCAAGTCCAAAGTCACTGACAGCAATTTCAATGTGGCGACCTGGATGGACAAGATAGCAACCCTGGAAGGTTATTCGAGTCAGAAGAGTACCAGCGCAAACAGCTCTGATGGTACGTACTACCTTGAAGGTGTTGCTTATTGGGCACATACAACCGATCTCAGGACTGCAACAGTTGGCAAATCCAACCTCGCCGGAGTGCAAAATCTGACTCTCTACACGGTGTTTGCTTTTGATGATTCTTCCGTCGGGCGGGATCTCCTGCAGAAGGCTGCAAAGTATGGCGGATTTAACGATTTTGATGGTACTGGCAAACCGGACAAGTTAGCGAAATGGGATACGAATGGTGACGGCGTTCCCGATACTTACTTTGAGGCACAACAGGGCGGGCAGCTAGAAACGACACTCGAAAAAGCCTTTAACGATATTCTTGCTCGAGTTTCATCAGGTACGGCAGCATCGATACTCAGCAACAGTGAAGGCAGCGGCGCGAACCTCCTTCAGGCGGTTTTCTATCCTGTCAAGTACTTCGATAGTGGTTCGCAAGTCTCGTGGATTGGAGAAATGCAGAATCTCTGGTATTATCTTGATCCCTACCTGCAAAACAGTACCATTCGTGAGGATAGTGACCAGAACTATATTCTGGAACTGAACAAGGACAAAGTCGTCCAGTTCTATTTTGACGCCAGCCAGGGTCAGACCCTCGTTGCAAGGATGAACGATACCGACGGCGATGGATCTGGAGATGTCCTTGCCGGAACTGTGCTTCCTGATGAAGTCCAGAGTTTATGGAAGGCCGGCCACCTGCTTTGGGAGCGGACCTCTGCAAGAACTATCTATGCTGCCGATCCTACCAAAACGGATCCGACCATGGTTGCCTTCAATACAACTGATACCGTGAACGGCATACAAACAAAGTCAGACTGGTACGGTTATCTTCAGGCTGCCGACGCAATAGAGGCCAAAAAGATTATTGATTATACAAACGGTGTCGACCAGAGCGGCTTCCGGTCGCGTAGTGCCACGATAGGCGCCAAAACACATATCTGGAAACTGGGTGACATTATCAGTTCGACTCCAAAGATTCAGTCCAATGTCCGGCTGAATAATTATGATCTGGCTCCTCCTACCGGTTATTCCGATAGTTCGTATTCTTATTACCTGAAGTCGAGTAATTACTCTAGCCGGGGAATGGTCTATGTCGGGGCAAACGACGGCATGCTCCATGCCTTTAAACTTGGCTTGCTGGATGTCTCAGGACAGACAAAATACAGGAAGGCCGAATTGAAGGGGGATTCAGCGACTTTCGGACAAGAAGCGTGGGCGTTTATTCCGAAAAATGCGCTGCCCTATCTCAAGTACCTTGGAGATCCCCTTTACAACCATATTTACTATGTTGATAACACCGTCTCTCTCTTCGATGCCAGTATAAATAGTCCGACAGGATGCACTTCAAATTACTGGGAATGCGACAAGCAAACTTCCTTTGTAAAAGACACGGATGGAAACGATACTACAGAGCTCGACACCGCAAAAACAAGCTGGCGTACAATTCTCATTGGTGGGATGGGACTCGGAGGCGCAAGCAGAAACTACAGCGGTTCGTGCTCGTCCTCTACCGAATGTGTCAAGACACCGATTGATGGTGTCGGTTATTCGTCCTATTTTGCCCTCGACGTTACAGACCCTTCGAGTCCAAAATATATGTGGGAATTTAACGTGGATTCCCCACAGGTAGGGACTCTTGGTTTTGCAACCACAGGACCGGCAATCATTCGTGTTGGAGACAAGAATAAAAACGGCAGGTGGTTGGCAGTTTTCGGCTCCGGACCAACAGGTCCTATCGATACGACCAATTTACAGTTCCTTGGCAAGTCCGATCAAAACCTGAAACTTTTTATCGTTGATATCGCTACGGGGACTCTGGTTCATACCATTGATACTGGGATTGCATACGCATTTGCAGGGTCTTTGTCGAACAGTGTGATTGACACGGAGCGCGGGGCAGGATCGAATAATCCCTCGTTCTATCAGGATAACGCTGTTTATATCGGCTATGTGCAGAAAGATCTCTCTGCCGGAACCTGGACAAAAGGTGGCGTTCTCAGGCTTAATACTAGAGAGAATACCGAGCCAAACAGCGGTGATCCTGATAAGAAATGGGTGGTCTCTAAACTTATCGATGGCATAGGACCGGTGACAACTTCAGTAACAAAATTGCAAGATCGTTATAATAAAGCCTTGTGGCTCTATTTTGGAACAGGCAGATATTTTTATAAAACAGATGCGCCTGATAATGCTAATGTTTTATATGGTGTTCTTGAACCTTGTTATACGGCTGCAAATACCATCGACAAGAGTTGCACCTCTGCTCGGAAATTTTCCGAGCTTAAGGACCAGACGACCAATCCAACCTCAGTACTTGATACGGGAACATACAAGGGCTGGTACATAACTCTGGATACACCGGGTACAGATGACCTGTTCTCTGCTGAGAGAGTCATTACCGATCCAGTCGCTTCTGCGAGCGGTGCAGTGTTTTTTACGACCTTCCGACCAACTTCGGATGTCTGCGGATATGGTGGGAATTCATATTTGTGGGCAATGAAATATAATTCTGGGTCAGAGCCCCCTTCTGCCGCCATGCAAGGGAAAGCATTGCTCCAGGTTTCGACGGGCTCATTTGCCGAAATATCCATGTCTTCAATGTTTACGGCTAAAGATAACCGTCGAACTACTGACGCCATTACCGGTGTACCCCCTAAATCCCAGGGATTGTCTCTCTTGACAAATCCTCGACCGGCAAAAAAAGTTATGCAGATCCAGGAAAAATAATATGAATAAAAAAGGGTTTTCATTAATTGAGTTGGTTGTCATTGTATCAATTATCGGCATACTGCTGACACTGGGTACCATCAGTTTCAATAGTTGGCAGACAAAATATTATGTTGAAAAACAAACAAAAGAAATGTTTACGGACATTTCAGCTATGAGGCTTCGGGCAATTCATACAAAAAGGTTGCACCGGCTGACTTTTTTGCCCAATAGTTACTCATGCCAGAGCTATGCCCCTGAGGATGAGGCCCTTGCTGCTGGCGTCACTGTCATGACCAAATTTCTAAAATACAAGCTTGTGAATGAAGATGGTACTCCCTTTGTTAATGCAGTTATAGATTTCAATTCCAGAGGTTTTGCCGAGAGCGAAAGGAATTTTCGTGTTTCCTCCACGACTAATGACGCACCTTTTGACTGCATTATCGTTTCGGCCGGCCAGACAAATATGGGGAAAATGAAAGAGGGAACGTGTTATGCCAAATAAGAACAACGGGTTCACTCTGTTAGAATTGCTTGTTTCACTTGTTATCCTGTCGATAGGTATGCTTGGCCTGCTGCAGGCAGTGACAAGCGCCATTAATCATAACATGGGAACGCAGCTTCGTGATGAAGCTGTCCGTCTGGCAGACGAAAAGATGGCGGTAGAGAAGTCAAAAACTTTCAATGCTATTTCCACTACGACCAAGCTGGATGTAGTTAAAGTGAATATCGTCAATGGGTTCAAAAATTACTCTGTTGTCAAAAGTGGGAGTTCAATCTCTTCTAGTACTAAAACTGTTCAGGTAGTTATCTCCTGGAAGTACAAAGGGAAACGGTTCGAACATGTTATTTCATCACTTGTTTCTCAAAGTTTCTAGTGAAGAGTGCCATGGATAATTATCAAGAATATTGCTGGAAAAGTGTCTAAGCTGACTACGTTGAGGAGTCTTGTGTAATGTGTTCTATCAGATCATGTAAAAAAAATGGCTGTCTGTCCTGCCGGACTTTGAACCAAGCTGGCTTCACTTTGGTGGAAATGATAGTCGTTATGGCAATATTTATCGTCGTTATAATAATTGCGACAGATTCCTTTAATACCATTCTTTCTCGTTCAAATCTTCTCTCGCGGAGTGCTGAGAGCAATATCGAAGGTGTGGTTGGTCTTGAGATGTTCCGGCATGATCTGAACCAGGCCGGCTTTGGTTTGCCATGGGAGTTCGATGCAGCTACCCCTCCCCAGTATAATGAGGCGGCGGTAGCTCCTGCTAACAACTATAATGATGCGCCTACAGGCGTCCCTCGGGCTTTTCTGGCCGGGAATAATCTGGAAGGAGCAGGTATCCTGGAAAAGACAGATTATCTGGTCCTGAAAGGGTCATCACTTGCTTCGGACAATGCTTCCCAACGCTGGTCATATGTGAACTATTCCAGTGTCGGAAGTTCGAAACCCAAAATATGGTCTTCAGCGAACCTCAGTGCTGGCGACCGGGTGATTGTTCTCCGACGCGCTTTCACTTCCACGGGGTATGTGAATCGACTGGTATACGATACCTCGACTTTTTACACTACCTACTCCCAAAACGGGTTTGCAACAGGTACGTTCACACCGGCGTATCCTCAGGAGTCGTTTTACCTTTACGGGATATCGACCGGAAACCCAAGAATGCCCTTTAACAGATCGGATTATTTTGTCAAACGGCCAGCCAGTATCCCTAATTATTGTGCCGATAATACCGGAGTTTTGTACAAGTCGAACGTACTGCAGAATAATGGTACGTTGGATGAAATTCCTGTTCTGGATTGTGTCGCTGATATGCAAGTCGTTTTTGGGTGGGATTTGGACGAGGATGGTACAGTAGAGGCCTACTCTGATGCTGATGGCACCACCGTTAACGGTGGAACTAGTACGGTTGTTAAAAATACCATGAAGGATTCCGAACTGATTCGAAATCGCCTGAAATTGGTCAAGATCTATCTTCTGGTGCAGGATGGCCGCAAGGATCCAAACTTTAGAAACGAAAAAGATATCTTGGTCGGTAGTACTGACGAGCAATCCTTGACAAAGAAGTATGATGTTGCGGCAATAAACAGCAATAAATGGACAAATTACCGCTGGAAAATTTACCGTATTGTCGTGAGCCCAAAAAATCTCACGCTCAAATAGGCAGGAGCACAGAAAATGAATCATCTTTCGAATCAAAAAGGTATTGCTTTGATAACATCTCTAATGTTGACCCTGATTTGCTTATCAATTGTCATGGCGATGTACTACCTGATCGGGCAGGGTGTTCAGACGTCAGCTGGTCAAAAGGCATACCGAACTGCCAATGAAGCATCGTATGGTGGTGCTGATATCGTTTTAAAAAATGTTGTGCCTCTTGTTTTCCAAGGGCTTTCTTCGGCAAGCATTCACAATGAATTCACCGGCAGCCTTAATCTTCAATTTCCGTCAGGGTCAACGTGTCTTCATGATAAGCTAACCCTGAAGACTTCCAAGTGGCCGACATCCTGTAGTCAAACTTTGGACGCAAAAACCTCCCCGGACATCAGTTTTACCTTGAATGCGGTTAGTGCTACAGCTGTTCCTTATAAAGTATCAACTAAAATAGTAGATACAATTAGTGGTAATACCGATATCAGTGGACTGCAATTGGAGGGTGCAGGGGTGGCAGAGTCATCCTCGGTAATTACTCCACAGCACTTTCCTTATGTCTATCGGCTTGAGGTTCAGGCAGAAAGGTCAGTGAATGCCAAGGAACAAGCAAGTCTATCCGTAACG
>JAQUHM010000199.1 GCA_028683595.1 Geobacteraceae bacterium
AAAGTAGTACACCCATATCCGGAGCAACGCTTCTGCGTCTGACCCGAGGCAGGAGCCGTATGCAGCAATTCTGCACGTACGGATCTGTACGGGGGGTGCCGGGTAACCGACATCCCTACCGTGTCAAATCAATAAAGATAGGGGTCATCCACAGTTTTCACTTTTTCCAATAAAATAATGCAGCGGATCAACCGGTGATTATCGTGTTGCCCATGAAAAACATACAGAAGTAGATGAGGCGTAATGATTTGTCAGTGAACTCTTGCATCTGTAGTACGGCCCTTTTTGCGGAGCCGTTATCAATTTCCCCCAGCCTGATTTTAATCAACAAATTACCTGTGGCCTCATGATTACCTTAGACCTGCCAGGTTTTCAGAAACCTGGCAGGTCTGTAACAGTCAGGGATATCCCCCGAGTCGACAGTTGGAAGCCTCTACCCCCGTTTTCTTCATCAGCGCTACCCGGTGGTTTTACCACATCCAGCTTGTAAGTCGACGGTTGGCTGCTAGACTGAACGAAATAACTTTGCCGCAACACCCATGCAGCTGAGCGATTTCTCAAGGTGGTGTTTCTGATGCAGAACTGTCCGGCGGATAACATGTATGAGACTGATGCCCTGCTTTCCCAGTACTGCGAGTTCCATTACGGGGACGAGTATTTCGGGGTCGAGAATTTCCCGACCCGCTGTGCGCGTCGCTGCCTTGAGCTCATGGGCGAACGTCGGAAGGGCACTGCCCTTGATGTGGGTTGTGCCGTGGGCAGGACTACCTTCGAGCTTGCCCGGGAGTTTACTGCGGTTACCGGCATCGATTTCTCCCGTCGGTTCATTGACGTTGCCGCTGGTATGCGGGGCGACGGCCGGATATCCTACCGCCTCGTTGAAGAAGGAGATCTCACAACTCGCGTCGAGAGGAGCCTTGTGGATTTCGAACTCGACGGGGTCCGCGACCGGGTGAATTTTGCTTGTGCGGATGCCCTTTCCCTGCCTCCGGAATGCACCGGCTATGACCTGATCTTTGCCGGCAACCTCATAGATCGACTGAAAAATCCCCGGATTTTCCTCTCCTCCCTTCACCAGCGTGTTGTCCCGGGTGGGCTGCTGGTGCTTTCTTCCCCGTATACCTGGCTTCGCGAGTTCACTCCACGGCCGGAGTGGCTTGGCGGGTACTCGGAGAGCGGCAGGGATATCACAACTCTGGAGGGATTGAGAGTGGCCCTGAACCCTCACTTCAAGCTGCTGGAGGAACCCCGTGACATCCCCTTTGTCATCCGTGAGACAGCCCGGAAATATCAGCACATCATCGCCCAGGTGACGGTGTGGGAACGAAGCTGTTAATCAGTTTCCATCCGGAAACCGCTAGTTTTACACCGGAGTTTCCGAATGGAAACTAATTGTACTGCTCCTCCATCTTGCCTGCTCTATCCACTTTCCTTGTCATGCGTTCCATAGCATACTGTACAACATATCCCGATTCTAGCAGTCTTCCGCTGAATCATTTTCCCTGACGGAGAGGGAATTTATTGTAGGCATTGCGGAAGATTGATAGTAATAAGAAAATATTTAGTATGACTAAAAGCGGATTGACATATTAATTTATATGCCGTATATAGAATGTGCTACGATATCTGAAAAGGTAATACTTTTGTGCGGCATTTGATCGTGCCAGAAAAGGATACACCTCATGCATATGGCCGATGCTCTTTTGTCACCTGCTGTTGGTGGAACCATGTGGGCAGCTTCAGCAGGGACGATTGCCTATTGTTCCACCAGGCTCCGTTCCCGGCTTGATGATCGTAAGGTACCGCTGATGGGGGTGCTAGGTGCCTTCATTTTTGCTGCACAGATGATCAACTTCTCCATTCCGGGAACCGGTTCCAGCGGTCATCTGGGGGGAGGGCTCCTGCTGGCGATTCTTCTTGGGCCCCAAGCAGCCTTTCTTACCATCGCCTCGGTGCTGGTGGTCCAAGCGCTCTTTTTTGCAGACGGGGGTCTTCTGGCCCTGGGATGCAATATCTTCAATCTCGGTTTTTTCCCTGCTTTTATCGCCTATCCTCTAATCTACAAGAAAATTGCCGGAACCAATCCTGGCAGAATAAGGCTTGCCGTTGGGGCGATTGTTGCCGCAGTGGCTGGTCTGCAGATGGGGGCTTTCGGCGTGGTTCTGGAGACGACCCTTTCAGGGGTGTCTTCTCTCCCGTTCACGACCTTCCTTGCCCTCATGCTGCCGATTCATCTTGCCATAGGGATTGTGGAAGGACTCGTCACGGCGACAGTGCTGTCGTTTGTCTACAAGGCTCGCCCGGAGATGCTGGTGGAATCTCCCATTTCCCCGCAGGGTCTTCTTCGTCCTGCAAGAGTCCTGCTGCTTGGTTTTCTGGCCGCGACGCTGTTGGTATCCGGAATGCTCTCCTGGTATGCCTCGGCACATCCTGACGGTCTGGAATGGGCAATTGCCAAGGTGACGGGCAAAGAGGAGATTGCCGAGCCGGAGTCGGGCATTTTTCCTGCACTGGCTTCTTTGCAACAAAAAACATCCTTCTTTCCCGACTACTCTCTACCGGGGCCAGCCAAGGCTCCTGTCCTTGAGGCTGGTGAGCATGGCGTCGCGGCTTCCGCTTCCGCCGTTGACCTGGGAACAAGTGCCGCTGGAATTATTGGGTCGCTGCTTACCCTTGCCATTGCCTCTCTGGTGGCTTTCCTGCTAAGGAAACGTCCCGAGACGGCCTGAAGCCGAAACTCCGGGAACCTGGCCATCATCATGGGGGAGGGACATCAATCCCCCCTTCTTTTCGAGCAAATCAATGGCACGTATTGAAGCGTCATCTCTCGACATAACCCATCTCGACCGGCTTGCCCTGGGGAATACCTATCTCCATCGCCTTGATCCGCGGGCGAAGGTCCTGGTCACGGCAGTTTTCATCATCTCGGTAGTTTCCTTCGGCAAGTACGAAGTTTCCGCGCTCGTTCCCTTTGTTCTGTATCCGGCGATCATGATGGCGCAGGGAAATATCCCTTTCGGTGTCATCGTTCGCAAGGCGATTTTTGTTTTGCCCTTTGCCGTGGCAATCGGTATTTTTAACCCTTTTTTCGACAGGGAAATCCTTGTACAGCTCGGACCACTGGCCATCAATGCCGGATGGGTATCCTGCGCCTCTATTGTCGTACGATCCTTGCTGACCGTTGCTGCTGCAATCATCCTGGTTGCCGTCACCGGCTTTCCGGCCGTATGCTGGGCGTTGGAGCGACTGGGCATGCCCCGGACATTTGCCATGCAGCTTCTGTTTCTGTATCGATATATTTTCGTGCTGGTCGAGGAGGGGCGGAATGCTACACGGGCCCGGGAACTTCGTGCGGCCGGGAAGGCTTCCATGGGAATGGCGACCTTCGGATCTCTCGTCGGACACCTGCTCCTCAGGACGTGGGAAAGGGCGGAACGTGTCCATATGGCCATGCTTGCACGGGGCTTCACCGGTGAGTTTCATGCACGACGGGAGTCCCGCTTCAGTATGAAGGATTTTCTGTTTCTTATCGGCTGGTCGTCACTTTTCATTGTCATGCGATTCTGGAATGTATCCCGGATTTTCGGGAATCTTGTAACAGGAATACTTCGATGAGCCATCATATCGTAGAGGTAAAGAATCTCAGACATGTCTACCCTGACGGCACCGAAGCGCTTCGGGGTGTTTCATTCCGGATAACCCATGGTGAGTCGGTGGCAATCATCGGTGCCAATGGTGCGGGGAAATCTACCCTGCTCCTTCACCTGAACGGTCACCTCATTCCCACTGAAGGTTCAATCCGGATCTGGGATTTTCCCCTTACCCGTGCAACCCTTCCGGAAATTCGCCGCACCGTGGGCATGGTGTTCCAGAATCCTGATGACCAGCTCTTCATGCCGACGGTTTATGATGATGTCGCCTTTGGCCCTCTTAACCTTGGCTTCCCTCGCGAGGAAGTGGAGCAAAGGGTGCAGGATGCCCTGGCAAGGGTGGGCGCATCCCATGTTATGAACAAGGCTCCCTACCATCTTTCCGGAGGAGAGAAAAAGCGGGTGGCAATTGCTACGGTGCTTTCCATGTCGCCGGACATCCTGGTGATGGATGAACCCACAAGCGGACTGGATCCTTGTGCCAGGCGGCAGCTCATGCAGCTTCTTCGGGAGTTTCGTCACACGAAGATTTTCACCAGCCATGACCTGGACATGGTTCTCGATGTCTGTGAACGGACCATCGTGCTTCATGAGGGTGAGGTTATGGCAGATGGACCTACACGGGAGATCTTTGCCAATGAGCGGCTCCTCCAGGAGTGTCGGCTTGAGAAGCCGCTCTCCATGCAGG
Organism: Geobacteraceae bacterium; assembly: GCA_028683595.1. Classification (GTDB taxonomy): domain Bacteria; phylum Desulfobacterota; class Desulfuromonadia; order Geobacterales; family Geobacteraceae; genus RPRC01. Next base: position 4,339 of record JAQUHM010000199.1, read on the forward strand.
GGTGTCCGGTCTGCGGCAAAGCCTTGCGGTCATAGTCGGAAAGGAATGGTGGATGAAGAAAATATGTTTCTATTTGGCAGCGATATTTGTCTCACTACTGATTTCCTGTCCGGCATTTTCGGCTGATGATGAAGCTGGTCTTATTCCTGAGAGAGTTACGGGTAAACACTGGTCATGCCGTGATCTGGAGGACCTGGGCAACAGGTATGGAGCGCCTTCCGGCCTTTCTTCGAGTCAGGCGATCGGCACAGGCAGCTACTCCAGAGGCGATTTGGCGGCTAAATTTTATCCCGTCCTCCAGAAGATTATTGAAAAGTGTGAAACGGGGGGCAGGGCTGCCGTTCCAACTGCAGACTGGGAAAAAATAACCCGGCTCCATGAGCAGCTCAAAGAAAACCTCACGGGCCTGGAAGGATATCAGACCCGCCGGGATACAATAGAAAGGCTGCTCTCGCCGCCTGTGGAGCCTTCGTTCGAACTTAAGTACGGCTTGAAGGGTTTTCTGCGAGGGGAAGGGGCAGAAAATTACCGGCTCCCTGATCTCAGTTTCAACCCGGGGCATGCCGAAGGACGGCTCCTTTACCGGGTCCTTCCGTATGTTTACTGGCATCCGGTTGATTTTCTCGACATCCACCTGGAGGGGCAGGGATACGGCTATACCGGTGGTAGCCAGTATCTGGGCAAGTATTCCCTCTACCAGGGGTTCATCGAGGGGAGGCTGCCGGGGACCGATATCGTTTCGTTGAAGGTCGGCCGCCAGGAGTTGGTTTACGGCAGTGCCTTTATCCTGGGGAGCAATTCCTGGTTTCAGGGATTGACCTTCGATGCGGCACGAGTGAGGGTGAAGCCGCTCGATGCCCTGACCCTTGATTTCCTAGGCGGTTGGTATGCCACTCCCTGGTCGGACGGCATGAAAGGAAATATTGTGGGAGGCTATGTCAGCTATGATTTCGGTGGCGGCACCGTGCTCGAGGCCTACGGATTCAATGACACAGGATCAGCGGAGCACCATGGCGGCGAATATCTGAATATCTGGGGACTTCGCGCGACTGCCGCGCTCGGGCCTGTAGTACTGGAGATCGAGCCGGTGTTCGAGAGCGGCAGGACCATGAGCGGCCTGACTGGCTTCAACGACAGGATCAGCGCCTGGGGTGGTCACGCCGATGCAACGCTGGAAACGGAGTTGTTCGGTCGGACGAATTCATTTTTCGCCGGCTATGCCTACGGTTCCGGCGACAAGGATGGGGCATACGGTATTTCCTCCCGGCGTGAGTTTCGCAATTCCGCAACAGATACGTCGCTGACCGGCGATATGAGTTTTATCGGCGACCTTTCCGGGGTTGATGCCGGAGACCACCATGCCAGTGGTCTGCAGATCTTCAACCTTGGCTGGGGAATCGACTTGGCGGAAAACCTGAACTTTTCCTCTGCATTCCGCTATTTCTACGCCAACGCAGTGGAAGACGGCATGAGCCGACGGATCGGCCTGGAAACGGATTTATCCCTCACCTATGCCGTGAACGACTCTTTAACGGTCCTGCTTGGTTACGACCGATTCTTTACCGGAAAGTTCTTCCGTGATGCAACCGGAAGGGGCAATGATATCGATTACGGCTACGTGCTGCTGGAATTCGATCTCTTCCATGAAGTGCCGAGGACTCCGGCCGTGAAGTGACGTGTCATGTTCCTGAACAATTCCTGCTGTCAGGGAGTGGTTTCGGATATATTGTAGCGTTTCCATGGTATTGCACTACATGTTGTGTTTTTTGTGAAAATTTCATTGACATCCCGCAATTGGGGTGTTAGAACTGCCAAACAAATCAACAACGGATGGAAGTGTGGAAGAGGGGTGCAAGTCCCCCGCTGCCCCGCAGCCGTAAAGGGAACGAAAGCCCGTCCGCCGTATGGCGGAAAAGCCACTGGGGATGTTTTCGATCGGAAAAAGACCATTTCCGAACGTAATTACCTGGGAAGGCGGGCAAGTAGGTTGTCGCCCTGAGCCGGAATACCGCTCCATTCGCAAGCTTCGGGGGAGGCAATCATGCCGCAATTCACTTTTTTCTCTCTAGTATTTCATCCTGTCCGTGTGACAGATCATCCCGCCCGCACGGTCCCGATTCACCTGATAGTTCCATAGCATGCTGCAGTAAGGCTGTTAAGGAAATCCGTCTGCCGAGTTGCGTAATGTTCACTCCCGAGTTTATCAAAGTGATTCATTCCAGCCACTTCGCTCTATCCATCCAGCCTTTCCCCTGATGCTTTCCAATAGCCTGCCGCATCTTGTTCTATCATGTTGTCAGGTGTCGGAATGCCACCTTTTGGAAGGCTCGGTTACCCGGTACGCCAAGCATTCCCGTTGTGCCGGTATGCGGCGTTTAGACAATTTCATCAAGCTTCAACCCCCAGAGAGGTAACGCAATGAATAGCACTATGGTTAACATCCATGCCGATCAGGAATTTCCCTTTCGTCAGGTAGTAAAGCGGGACGGTTCTAAAGTCGAGTTCGTGGCGGACAAGATCCTTTCCGCCATCAGGCGGGCCGGAGAGGCCACAGAAGAATTCGACGGGGATGAGGCCGGTCTTTTGACCAGCCAGGTGCTGAAGGTGATGCGCCACAAATTTGGCGCCATCCCTCCGCAGATCGAGCAGATCCAGGATGCGGTGGAACAGGTGCTGATCTCCGCCAACCACTTCAAGACAGCCCGTGCATATATCATTTACCGTGAGCAGCACCAGAAACTCCGCCGGGACCGCAAGACCTTGGTGGACGTGGCATCATCGGTCAATGAGT
>JAQUHM010000200.1 GCA_028683595.1 Geobacteraceae bacterium
AATGCTCTAGTATCTGTTTGGAATTTAAGAGTTTCATAAATGTATACGTCACGCTTCTTAATGGTTAGGAAAAAAATCTTGACATTTAAATCCAAAATAGTATAGTCGCGTTTTGTTTGGCAAGAAAAACCACGCGCAGTGCGCGATTTTGGTACTCAAAAAGGAAAAGAGGTGATTATGTCAATGAAAAAGCTTATTTCATTAGCTCTGTGCCTTGTTATCGCTCTGGCTTTCGCCGCTGGTTGCAAGAAAAAAGAAGAAGCTATGGCTCCGGCTCCTGAGGCTACTGCTCCGGCTCCTGAAGCAGCTCAGGCTCCTATGTCTTCTGCCGCAGCTCCTGCAGCTCCTGCTGAAGCTCCTGCAGCAAAGTAATTTCCTGACTACAATTGTTGTTTGGAAAGGAAAGCCTACAGAGAAATCTGTAGGCTTTTCACGTTTCAGGGGGTGAAACCTCTTGACATACCTACCACTGAATGGTAGTTAGAACAGTCATTTACATACCAGATGTGTCTGAATGGAGTCGATATGGAAAGAACATTTGCAATTATCAAACCGGATGCCGTGGAGAGGAATATTATTGGGAGTATCCTGGAAAAAATTGAGTCCACCGGTTTCAACGTTATTGGCTTGAAACGAATTCGACTGACCAAGGTGCAGGCGATGGGCTTTTACTATGTTCACAAGGATCGCCCCTTTTTTGAAGACCTTTGCTCGTATATGGCACGTGGGCCTATTGTTGCTCTGGTGCTGGAGAAGGAAAATGCCATCTCTGACTGGCGTACTCTCATGGGTGCGACCAATCCTGCCGATGCTCAAGAAGGAACGATCCGGAAGGATTTTGGACTCAGTCTCGGGGAGAACTCGGTTCACGGGTCTGATTCTTCTGAATCGGCAGCATATGAGATACCCTATTTCTTTAATGCGTTAGAACTGGTGTGATTTGAAAATTATAAGGAAAAAAGCCCTTCTTGGTGAAGGGCTTTTTTATTCAAGCTATGGAAAAAGTTGATATCAAAAACTTCACTCTGGAAGGTCTCGAAACTTTTCTCCTTGGACTCGGTAAGGAAAAATACCGCGCCAAGCAGATTTTTAAATGGCTCTATCAGAGAGGTGCCACTTCCTTCGACGATATGACGAACCTTTCCAAGGAGTTCCGTCGAGAGCTTTCGCTGAAGTCTCGCATTACTTCTCTTGTGCCTGAGAAAATCGAGATTTCAAGGGATGGTACGAAAAAATACCTGTTCATGCTGGAAGACGGCTCAAGCATCGAATCCGTTCTCATTCCTGAAGAAGATCGTGCCACTCTCTGTGTTTCCACCCAGGTGGGGTGTGCCATGGGATGTCGTTTCTGCCTGACAGGAACATTCAATCTGAAGCGTAATCTCAGTTGCTCCGAGATTGTTAATCAGATTTGTGCCTTTCAGGGCACCGATCGCATAACAAATATCGTGCTGATGGGTATGGGTGAACCCCTTGCAAACCTTGACAACGTCATACCGGCATTGAAAATCATGACTTGCCCCGACGGCTTCCAGATCTCAACCCGCAGAGTCACCGTTTCCACATCCGGACTAGTCCCGGAGATCGAGAAGCTGGGATCCGCCATAACCGTTAACCTGGCTGTTTCACTGAATGCAACAACAGACCAGCAGCGCGACCAGTTGATGCCGATTAACAGGACCTACCCCATTGCGAAACTTATCGCCGCATGCCGAAACTTTCCCTTGCCGAACCGACGTATGATAACGATAGAGTATGTCCTGGTCAGGGGAATCAATGACTCTTTCGAGGACGCCAAAAGGCTGGTAAAACTCCTGAAAGGGATACCTGTCAAGGTAAACCTGATACGTTTCAATGAATTTGAAGGGTGTGATTTTAAAACACCGGAACAGGATTCCATTGACCGCTTCCATAGTTACCTGCTTGAGAAGAACCTCACGGTAATCACCAGGGCCAGCAGAGGAGCTGATATTTCGGCTGCCTGCGGGCAGCTTCGTGCCCGGATGGAAAAGAGCGACATTCATTGAACGGCTTTTCTGGTAGGAAGCTAATTTTCAATAATTACAATCGGAGATACGTAATGGGAATAAAGGAACAAGTCTTGGGCGTGATCGGAGGCAGTGGCCTCTATGAGATGGAAGGTTTGGCGGACGTGGCTGAGGTTATTCTCAAAACTCCTTTTGGAGAGCCTTCTGATGCGTTCATCACGGGAGTGCTGGATGGCGTTCGTATGGTATTTCTCCCGCGTCATGGACGGGGCCACCGATTGCTTCCTTCCGAGGTCAACTACCGGGCGAACATTTACGGTATGAAGAAGCTCGGTGTTACCCGGCTTATATCCGTATCTGCCGTTGGTAGCATGCGCGAAGAAATCGAGCCCGGACATATTGTCATACCTGACCAGTTCATTGATCGAACAAACGCAACACGTGCGAACACATTTTTTGGGAACGGCATTGTCGCGCACGTGCAGTTTGCCAATCCGGTCTGCGCTGATCTTTCCTCTGTACTCGAGGCGGCGACGCGGAAGGCCGGTGCACGGGTCCATTGCGGCGGCACCTATCTCTGTATGGAAGGCCCGGCCTTTTCAACCAGAGCAGAATCTCTGATGTACAGGACATTCGGTGTGTCCGTGATCGGTATGACAAATATCCCCGAGGCAAAATTGGCACGGGAGGCAGAAATCTGTTATGGTGTCATAGCCCTTGCAACCGATTATGATTGTTGGCATGAAACCCATGACGACGTTTCTGTTGATGCAATTCTCTCAATCATCAAGCAGAACGTGGCAATGGCAAAAGCAATTATCCGCAATGCAGCCGCCTGTCTTGATGCAGAGAGAAAATGCCCTTGCATCGATGCGCTCCGATATGCAATTATCACCGACAGGTCGGTCATTAAGGAAAAGGTGAAGAATGATCTTGATCCGATTATCGGCAAGTATTTCTGATATCCCGTTTTGCTAAATCCTCTAGGAGAATATATATGGGCATTCTGGTAGTTGGTTCTGTGGCATTTGATTCTGTGGAAACTCCCTTTGGGGTGGTTGAGGATGTGCTCGGCGGCTCCGCTACGTACTTTGCCACGTCTGCCAGCTATTTTTCCGATGTTAGCCTTGTTGCCGTGGTCGGCGAGGATTTTCCTGCCGAGCATATATCATTCCTCAAGTCCCGGAATATCGATCTCCGAGGGCTTACCCGGAGTTCCGGCAAGACTTTTTCCTGGAAGGGTAAATACGGATACGATCTGAATGAGGCGCAAACCCTCGAGACCAGGCTTAACGTTTTTGAAACCTTCAAGCCGACAATTCCTCCCGAATATGCCGATGCGGAATTCCTTTTCCTCGCGAATATCGATCCTGATCTGCAAATGGATGTGGTAAAACAGGTAAAAAGTCCGCGGGTCATCGCAAGCGATACAATGAATTACTGGATTTCCTCCAAAGCCGAATCCCTGAAAAAAGTTATCGGGATGGTTGATATTCTCATCATTAATGATGCGGAGGCACGACAGTTGTCTCAGGAGCCGAACCTGGTTAAGTCGGCCAGGCAAATCTTGTCTCTCGGCGTGAAAACTCTTATTGTGAAGAGGGGGGAGTACGGTGTGTTGATGTTCACCGATTCGACCATATTTGCCGCTCCTGCGTACCCTCTTGAGAAGGTTTTCGATCCCACGGGGGCCGGTGATACCTTTGCGGGAGGTTTCATGGGATATCTGGCAAATACGGGAAACCTCAGCGAAGCAGGAATCCGCCAGGCTATTATAATCGGGAGTGTTATGGCTTCATTCAATGTTGAGGATTTCAGCCTTGACCGGTTGCGGACCCTTACCTACCAAGAAATTGAAGAGCGGTACCGAAGTTTCAAGGCGATGACATCTTTCGAAGGCCTTCCGGAAACCCCCTAGTCCCTGTTGCTCGAGGTTCTCATGAAAGAGGCTACCATGAAAAACGGACTCGTAATAGTGTTGCTCTTTGTCTTCGCACTTTCAGCTGGATGTGGGGCAATGGAAGCGTCGAGGAAAAAGGCTTCTTACCATTTACAGATGGGTCTCTCGTATCTTACTGAAGGTAATTATACCAAGGCGCTTATCGACCTGACCGAGGCGGAGAAGGTCACTCCCGATGACCCGGTTCTCCTGAATTATCTCGGGCAGGCCTATTACTTTAAGAAACGATTTGATCTTGCAGAACCAAAATATTTGCGGGCAATCGAGCTTCGTTCTGATTACTCTGAGGCAAGAAACAACCTTGGTGCTACTTACCTGGAACTGCAGCAATGGGATAACGCAATAAAGCAGTTTACCTTGGTGTTTAACGATATTTTTTATCAGAGTCATGATGAAGCAGCCATGAACCTTGCCCTGGCGTATTATGGTAAAGGGGACTATGGTATGGCCCTGTCTCTCTTGCGTCCCGTTATTGCGAACAACCCGAGAAGCCCTGTTGCCAGGTTGAATCTGGGAAGGGTGTACTTTGCCGATGATAAAACCGGCTTGGCTATTGAAGAGTTCAAGAAAGCAATCGAACTCAACGGGAACTATGCCAATGCTCACTATCTTCTGGCCCAGGCCTATTTGAAAAACAAGGAGTTATCTGCGGCGAAAGCGGAATTCTGCGAGGTCATCCGGATTAACCCTGATGACGTACTTGGCCAGATTTCAAAGGAACGTCTTGAGATGCTCAGGTGAGAGGCCCATGATAGATACTTTCGATTCCGAGGATCACATTTCTGCCGGTCAAATGCTGAGAAAAATCCGAATGGACAAGGGGGTGACCCTGGATGAGGTGGCTCGGATCACTCGGATAACAAAAAACTATCTACTTGCCCTTGAAGAGGATGCTTATGAGAAACTCCCGAGCGAAGCTTATGCCCGGGGGTTTTTGCGTATCTATTCCAATTTTCTCGGATTTCCTGATGATGAAATAATGAGTCTCTATCAGTCCGGTTCTTCTGGAGTCATGCCTGAGTCACCGGCCCCAGCAACTTCCGGGGCAAAACCGGGCTCAGCGAAAAATAGTCCTGTGAAACGCTGGTTCTGGTCGATTCCTGCCGTGTGCCTGGCTGCTTTGTCAGGGTTTTTTCTCCTGGGTGACAGGGATCATGGACTCAACACTGATTATAAAAGCATGAAGCTGACACCGCCCATTGAAAATGCCGTTGCTGTTCCACTGAATGCCCCCCCCAGCAGTGCAAATAGTTCGGAAAAGCCACCCCTAACCTCTGCGGTAGAAGCCGATCTTCCGGTCAATGATTCCCACTCGACGGTTCAGGGAGTCGTCTTAAAGATGAGGGCTCTTGAAGACGGATCCCTGGATCTGACAATCGATGATGCAATTACTCAGCATTATGATCTGAAGGCAGGTGATATTATTGAGTGGAAGGCGGATAGGGTGTTCTCTCTCGAAATTGGAAATGCCGGTGGGGTTGAAGCGGAGCTGAACGGAAAGCATCTCAAGCCTTTTGGCGAGAAAGGCTCTCCTGCTCATATTGTCTTAAGTGCTGGGTATAACGGAGAAAAAACCGACCATTAGTGTTGCTGAGAGCTTGACAGCCTGCCTCCTCGTGCTACACTTTAACTCAAATGAAGCTAAAGAGAATTGATAGCGCCCGTGCGGCAAATATAAAAAGAATCCTTGTTGTTGAGGATGAAGATAACACAAGGCATGCCCTAACCAAGCTTCTGACCCGAGAAGGTTATTTTGTTGAGGGCGTAGCGAATGGGTATGAGGCATTGTGTTATCTGCGCAGACAATCGGTTAATTTGATCGTAACTGATATCAAGATGCCGAGAATGGATGGCATTACCTTTCTGAGAGAACTTAATAAAAATTTCCCCAAGAGCAATGTGATTATGATAACGGCTTACGGCGGTGTGGATTCCTATCTTGAAGCCATGAACCTGGGGGCCTTCGAATATATAAATAAACCTGTCCAGATTGATGAATTGAAAATCATCATGGAAAAAATACTTGCCGCTGATGATACCGAAACCAGTACCAAGGGGGGAACATGAAAGACTTTTCGACAATTCTTTTTGCCACGGATTTTTCTGAAGTCTCTGAGTATGCTTTCGACTACGCATATACGCTGGCAAAAAAATTTAATAGCAAACTCATTGTCTTGCATGTCATCAATGAGCCTGTAGATTTACGTGGTTTTTACGTTCCCCATATCTCTTTTGATTCTCTTGAAAAAGAGATTGAAGATGCTGCAGAGAAGATGATGAAGAAGTTCTGTCTGGGCAGGCTTGTGGATTTGGCTGCCAGTGATACCGTGATTGTATCCGGCATTCCCTATGATGAGATAATTGCGATGGCTGATAAGGAAAAAGCGGCAATGATTGTTCTTGGCACTCACGGTAGAGCAGGTCTGGATCATCTCCTTTTCGGTAGTACAGCAGAAAGGGTTGTTCGGAGATCGCGGTGCCCTGTCATGACCATTCGCCCACCGGTGAGCGAGGAATGATTGCCGGGATATAACACCCTGATAACGGAAGAGGCAGCCTAGTGCTGCCTTTTCCGTTTCCTGGCGGGCAGAAAGGGACAAAACTCTTATGTCGATGCAAGAGATAAACAATTATAGAAGTGCGGAAGGGCACGCCAAGAGGAACGCAACATTGCTTCTGGTTGATGACGAGAAGGTGAATCTTGTCCTTACTGCGCAAATTTTTCGCAATAGGGGCTTCAGGGTCCTTACGGCATCGAATGGGGCGGATGCTCTGAAGTTGGCAACAAAGGAGCAGCCGGAAATAGTTCTGCTCGATTATTTCATGCCGGGCAAAGACGGTTTTTCCACACTCACGGAACTAAAACTCAAATATCCCGACATCTATGTAATTATTCTTACCGGAAAGGGCAGTGAAGAAATTGCGGTAACCCTCATGAAGGCAGGGGCTTCGGACTATGTGCTCAAACCGTTTCTGAATCAGGATCTGGTGGAACGGGTTGAGAAAGTCCTTAAGGTCCGGGAGGTGGAGATTCGGAATCGAGAACTGGTCCAGGAGAGAGATCGGCTCCTTCGGGAGATTGAGTCCTGGAACAGAATGCTCGAGATGCGTGTTGAAGAGAAAACCATGGAACTTCAAAAGATTCA
>JAQUHM010000201.1 GCA_028683595.1 Geobacteraceae bacterium
TTCTGGCCAGGGGCCGGAAGAGACAAAAAGAGAACGGCTAGAATGAGGGCAAATCGCAAAAGCACAGTCAGATACTCCACCCAGGAGCCTGTCGGACTTAGGAAATCGAAGCAAATATTCGGCTGAGCGAGGACAGATTTGTCGAGTTTGCAGGGCAATAGTTGTTCTATTGCCCCAAAAAGCAGCGGAGTATGGACCGTCCAGACGGATTTGCAGCAGATTCACACTAAGTCCGACAGGCTCCTGGAACAATGGAGGACGTCTTTCTCTCAATTAAGTATGAACTTCGTGGTTTTCAAAAGGTTGCCGGCACTGTCGAGAACATCTACCCGCCAGTCTCCAGCCATGTCCGTGGTTATCAGTTTTTTACTATAGGTTCTCCACGATGTCCCCTGTACGGGAAGAACACAGCGTGAGACCATTTCATCATTCCGGTACCATTCATGGACTATCTGCCGCTCCGCATCCTCGGAGGCGGTAACCTTCGTATAGCAGTACAATTCATGTATTGACGAAGAGGATATCCGCTGTACCGAGTCGACAGGATTACCCCGGACGATGCGCGTTGTTATGGACATATCCGCAACAGTAAGTGATCCTTCCTGAGCCAGCACCTGGCACGGCAACAGAAAGAACAGGGCAATAAAAAGGCAAGTGTAAACAAGGTGCCTCATAGAACCTCCAGCAGAAAATGAGGGGCAAAGTGGGCAGAGTTTAGTATTGGACAAAATATCAGGTGCGATAATCGGCATTAATACTGACGTAGTCGTGAGAAAGGTCACTCGTATAAACAGTAGCATTGCCTTTTGCAAGAGCAAGGTCAATCGTGACGGAAAACTCGCTTTTGCGAAGTACTTCTGATCCCATTTCCTCGGCATCACCACCGACAAAAACACCCTGAGAAACCATGAGAACATCGTCAAAAGAGAGCGAAATGCGCTCCTGCTCAATTTCGGCCCCTGAGTACCCGACAGCTGCAATAATACGCCCCCAGTTGGCATCCTGACCAAAAAAAGCGGTCTTGACGAGGAGGGAATTGGCCACCGCCATAGCAGCCTTTTTAGCATCGGAAACGGAATGCGCTCCGGTAACCCGGATCTCCACAAACTTGGTTGCCCCTTCCCCGTCCCGAACTATCTGGCGGGCCAGGGACAAGAGTGTCTCCCTCAGGTGTTTTTCAAATCGAAGAGCCTCGGGCGTTCCCTCTTTGATAGTGGGATTCCCGGCCATACCATTCGCCATAACAACCGCTGTGTCGTTTGTTGACGTATCACCATCAACAGAAATAATGTTGAAGGAAGCATCCACGGCATCCCGGAAAACCGTACCGAGGTATTCAGGATCAACTGCGGCGTCGGTCACCAAAAATGAAAGCATGGTAGCCATATTCGGCATTATCATGCCAGCTCCCTTTGCAACTCCTGCAATCGCATAGGAAAAGCCGCCCGCCTCACCGCTACAGGACGCAACTTTTGGAAAGGTATCAGTCGTCATGATAGACCGGGCCAGACCATCCAGGTCAGTCAGGGCAGAAGACTCGAAAAGGCCGGGCACAGCTCCCCGGATTTTCTCCATCGGCAGAGGCTTGCCGATCACACCGGTGGAGGCAACAAGCACAAGGTCCTCCGCAATACCTGCCCGTTCGGCAATCAGCCGGGTGGTTTCGAGGGCATCGAACATCCCCTGCTTGCCGGTACAGGCATTGGCATTCCCGCTATTCACAACCATGGCTTGTGAAATCCCCGTGACTGAGCGCTCCATAGAAAGCAGTACCGGGGCTGCCTTCACCCGGTTAGTGGTATAAACAGCCGCAGTAGCTGCAGGCAGTTCGGAAAGAATGAGTGCCAGATCGAGTCGACCCGGCTTCTTGATTGACGCCTCAACAGCGGAAAAGGTGAATCCTTTTATTTCCATGCATATCTCCTGAAAGGGGCTGCAAAGCAGCCGCGCACAGCATCACCTGCGAGAGATGCAGGCAAAGTTTTACCATCAACCAGGCACATCGGCATGCAATCGTCAAGAGGCCGACTTTTGTAACCCGCAGCACTTTTTATATTTTTTCCCGCTCCCGCAGGGGCAGGGATCATTGCGGCCAACCTTGGTGCTCTTCGCCGGCTGCTGAGGCACATCTTCGGAAAGGTTGAACACCAGACGCTGCTTTCGCTGCTGCTGCTCCAGTTCCTGCACATCCTCTTCACGGGCAATCTGGACCCAGAAAATCTTCTCCACCACCTCCTGCCGGATGCGGGTAATCATATCCATGAACAGCTGATAGGCTTCCCTTTTATACTCCTGCTTGGGATCTTTCTGTCCATAACCACGCAGGCCGATACCTTCCTTCAGGTGGTCGATGGAAAGGAGATGGTCCTTCCACTGGGCATCAATGGTTTGAAGCATGATGACCTTGATCAGGTGATCGGTCAACTCTTCGCCGAAAGACTCGAGACGCTCCTGAAACACCCCATGAACCTTCTCACGAAGAAGTTCACGGAAGTTCTCTGGAGTAAGCCTCTCCATTGTTTCTTCGGGGATATCAAACTGGAAACCGAATGACTGATGAACCCCTTTGGTAATTCCCTCCCAGTCCCATTCCTCGGCAATCACCTTATCAATGGCATACGCTTCCACCAGATCTTCAACGTTTTCATCCATCATTTCGAGAAAGCTTTCACGCAGTTCTGCACCGGAGAGAATTTCGCGGCGCTGGGTGTAAATAACCTCACGCTGCTTGTTCATGACGTCATCGTATTCGATCAGGTGCTTGCGGATCTCGAAATTGTGAGCCTCAACCTTCTTCTGGGCATTCTCGATGGCCCGAGAGATAAGCCCGTGGGTAATGGCTTCTCCTTCGTCAATTTTCAGCATGTCCATGATTTTCGAAACACGCTCCGAACCGAAAATCCGCAGAAGGTCATCCTCAAGGGACAGATAGAATTTTGACGAGCCCGGGTCACCCTGACGACCGGAACGCCCCCGGAGCTGATTGTCGATGCGGCGTGATTCATGGCGTTCGGTGCCGAGAATGTGCAGGCCTCCCAGCGCGACAACCTCATCATGTTCAGCGGCACACTCTTGCCGGAAGGTTTCCAGTACCTTTACATACTCTTCCTCGCCAGCCTCGGGATTCGCGGCCTGCCATTTTTTCGCAAGCACCTCGGCATTGCCGCCCAGAAGAATATCGGTACCGCGGCCCGCCATATTGGTGGCAATGGTTACCATACTCTTGCGGCCTGCCTGTGAGACAATTTCCGCCTCCCTCTCGTGATGCTTGGCATTCAGTACGTTATGGGGAACCCCTTCCCGTTGCATGAGAGTTGCAAGCAGCTCTGATTTTTCAATGGAAATGGTACCGACCAGCACCGGCTGACCTTTCTCGTGGAGTTCCTTGACCTCTTCAGCCACCGCCTTGAACTTTTCCATCTCTGTTTTGTACACCACATCAGGAAAGTCGGGACGCAGGAGCACCCTGTTGGTCGGAATCACCACCACATCCAATTTATAGATCTTATGGAATTCTGCCGCCTCGGTATCAGCGGTTCCGGTCATCCCTGCCAGCTTCTCATACATGCGGAAGTAGTTCTGGAAGGTAATTGTAGCCAAGGTCTGGTTCTCGTTCTCGATTACCACGCCCTCTTTGGCCTCAATGGCCTGATGCAGGCCGTCGGACCAGCGTCTTCCGGGCATGAGTCTGCCGGTAAACTCGTCCACGATCAGGACTTCGCCATCCTTGACCACATAGTCCACATCACGTTTGTACATGGCGTGGGCCCGTAATGCCTGCTGTACATGGTGAAGAGTCTCGATATTGCGAGGGTCGTAGAGATTGTCGATTTTCAGCAATTTCTCTACCTTCAGGACCCCTTCCTCGGTGAGCGTAGCGGACTTCGCCTTTTCGTCGATGGTGAAATCGCCCGTGTACCGTTTTCTCTTCCCGGAAAGGGTATTGGCATCTTCTTCCAGAACCTCACCCTTTACGAGCGATGGAATAATCCGGTCAATAATATAATACTTGTCCGTACTGTCCTCGGTGGGGCCGGATATGATCAAGGGCGTACGGGCTTCGTCAATGAGAATGGAGTCCACTTCGTCAACAATGGAATAATGGAAATCACGCTGCACATAATCGTCAAGACTGAACTTCATGTTGTCACGAAGATAGTCAAAGCCGAACTCGTTATTTGTTCCGTAGGTTATGTCAGCATTGTAGGCTTCCCGCCGCTCAGCATCATCCAGTCCATGCACGATAACCCCGACCGACATGCCGAGAAACCGATGGATTTTACCCATCCATTCGGAGTCGCGTTTTGCCAGGTAATCGTTGACCGTGACAACATGGACGCCTCGTCCTGTCAAGGCATTGAGATAACAGGGAAGAGTTGCCACAAGGGTTTTCCCTTCACCGGTTTTCATCTCGGCGATTTTTCCCTGGTGAAGCACCATGCCACCAATCAATTGCACATCGAAATGGCGCATCTGCAGGACCCTTTTACCGGCCTCGCGAACCAGGGCGAAGGCCTCGGGCAGAATCGAGTCAAGACTTTCTCCACCTGCAACCCGCTCCTTAAAGGAAATAGTTTTCTCCTGTATTTGCGCGTCGGTCAATTTGGCCATCCCGGACTCGAGGCAGTTGATTTGCTCAACAATCGGCCAGAGACGCTTCAATTCACGCTCGTTCTTGCTTCCGACGAATTTCTTTATCACTGTCGACACAGCACTTAACATGAAAATTTCTCCTGATACATATGGAATAGCACAATGAGATAACGTAAAAAGGTAGCACACCAAAAGGAATTGCTCAACAGAAAAGGACGCAAGGGGAGTGCGAAGGTTCTTCCAAAAATTAGGGGGGGGCTAAGCCCCCCCCGTTATTATTTTTGCACAAAAGCGATCGCGCAAACTTCATCGTAGTCATGCACAAAGTGCACCTTGAGCCCCTTCTTCAGGTATGCAGGCAACTCTTCGAAGTCTTTTCTGTTCCCATCCGGAAAGATAATCGTCTTGATCCCGGACCTGCGGGCGGCAATGGTTTTCTCCTTCACTCCGCCGATGGGAAGCACCCTGCCGGAGAGTGTAAGCTCTCCGGTCATGGCTAGTTTTTTTCGAACCGGCTTTTTAAGAATCATGGAGATAAGTGCTGTGGTCATGGTAATGCCCGCCGACGGCCCATCCTTGGGAGTAGCTCCGGCAGGAACATGCAGGTGGACGAAGTGGCTGTCAAAAAAATCTGCTGAGGCACCATACTTCTCCAGATGTGCCATGACGTATGAATAGGCGATCTCCGAGCTTTCCACCATAACATTTCCCAATTGTCCTGTCTGCTTGAAGCCCTTTGCCTTGCTAGGCATGGCAGTTGCTTCTATCTGCAGGGTGACGCCGCCCATGCTGGTCCACGCAAGCCCCGTGACAACACCTGTCACATCCTCAAAGACTTCATCCGGGTTAAAAACAGGATTCCCGAGATATTGAACAACGTCATCGCCCCCCAGAGAGATGGGTTCGGTCCTTCCCTGGGCGAATTCCATGGCCGACTTCCGCATAATCTTTTTAATGCGGTTCTCGAGGTTCCTCACCCCGGCTTCCCTTGCATAACCGTCGATGATCTTTATCAGAGCATCCTTGGAAATGGTAACCTGCCCCTTCTCGAGGCCGTGATTTTCCAGGGCCTTCGGAACGAGAAAGCGTCGGGCTATCTCAACCTTCTCCTCGAGGATGTATCCAGCCAGGCGGATAACCTCCATCCTGTCAATGAGAGCAGGGGGGATAGTATCAAGCTGGTTTGCCGTTGCCACAAACAGCACATTGGAGAGGTCAAAGGGCACATCCAGATAATGGTCTCGGAAGGTGGAATTCTGCTCCGAGTCCAGCACCTCCAATAGGGCCGAGGCTGGATCACCCTGAAAAGAAGCACCGACCTTGTCTATTTCGTCCAACATCAGAACCGGATTCGCAGTCCCGGCACGCTTCATCGCCTGAATGAATTTGCCCGGCATTGCTCCTATATAAGTTCGGCGATGGCCCTTGATTTCTGCTTCGTCCCGCATTCCTCCGAGGGAAAAGCGATAAAACTTCCTGCCGAGAGCATCGGCGATACTCTTTCCCACCGAGGTTTTCCCCACCCCCGGGGGTCCCACGAGACAGAGAATCGATCCTGTGATGCTGCCCTTCATTTTACCCACGGCAATAAATTCAAGGATACGGTCCTTGACGTCCTTCAGTCCGTAGTGATCCCGATCCAGTATTTTCCGGGCACGGTCGAGTCTATAGGAATCAACACTGTATTTACCCCACGGGAGAATTGTCAGCCAATCCAGGTAAGTACGACTGACATTATATTCCGGAGAAGATGGCTCGATAAGCTGTAGCTTCTCCATCTCCTCTTCCACCGCCTTCTGGGCCTCCTCGTTCAGGGTAAGTCCTTCAAGCCGTTCGATGAACTTCTCTAGCTCCGTGACCTTCCCTTCCTTCTCAAGTCCCAGTTCCCGCTTGATCAGCTTCAGCTGTTCCCGCAGAAAAAACTCCCTTTGACGGGCGGAAATCTTCTCTTCAATCTGTTTCGTAATCTTGTTCTGGAGTCGATAGACTTCCAGCTCCTTCTTCAACAGAACCAGGACCCGGTCAATGCGATGTTTCACGTCAAAGGTTTCCAGAACCTGCTGGAGCTCCTGTCCATCCGCACTCGTCAGATTTGCGGCAAAGTCCGACAGACGCCCTGGATCGTCCATACTTGACCGGTTTAGAAATAGTTTCGTCTCCTCTGAAAAAAGTGGATTCAAATGAATCAACTCCTTCAGGGTCGAGATGACAGCCATGGAATATGCCTGAAGCTCAGGGTTGACCGACAACTCAGCACTGTTGTGGTAGGTGACCCGGGCAACAAGACCCTCTTCTGACACGGTAATCTGGTCGACAATAAAGCGCTCAAGATTATTGAGCATCAAGTGCGCACTTTCATCGTCGGAATGAATCACTTGCAGAATCTTTGCAGCAACCCCCACACGATGGAGGTTGTCCGGAG
>JAQUHM010000007.1 GCA_028683595.1 Geobacteraceae bacterium
GGCAGCTAGAAGGGCACAGGAAGCTGGTTTTGATGGAATTGAAATCCATTCAGGCCATGGCTATTTTTTGAGCCAGTTTCTCTCCCCTGCGTACAATCGGCGACAGGACGAGTACGGTGGGTCTATTGAAAACAGAGCCAGGATTCATCTCCAGATATATCACGCCATAAGAGAGGTTGTCGGAAAAGATTATCCTGTATTGATAAAGATGAATTGTACTGACGCAACCGAAAATGGACTAACAATCGACGATTCGTTACGGGCCGCAAAACTCTTCGCCGATGCGGGCTTCGACGCAATTGAGGTTAGTGGTGGTATTATAAGGACTGGTAAGCTTTCGCCGAGTAGGCCTGGGATTACAACAGAGGCTGAAGAAGCCTATTTCAGAGAATACGCTCGCAGATTCAAGCGTGAAATAAAAATACCACTAATCCTCGTCGGTGGTTTGAGGTCTTTCGAAGTTGCAGAGGAGATACTTGTCGATGGGATAGCGGATTACATTTCAATGAGCAGGCCCCTTATTAGGGAGCCAGACTTGATTCGTCGCTGGCAAAAAGGAGATCTGCGCAAGGCTGAATGCACATCTGACAATTTATGCTTCAATCCAGGCTTTGAAGGCAAAGGAATATATTGCGTCACCAGGGAAATTGAAAGAAATAATACAGCCAGTCAACATATAATCAGTTGCTTCAGTTGACGCCAAAAGACGACGGCTTTTTCATACGCAGTGGCTTGGACTTCTACTTCACCCCCGTTGGTGCTCGTCATTCCGCTGGTCGTAGCGCCGGTGCTGCGGAAACTGGGTCTGCCTCACGATTGTTTCCTTGTCACGTTATTTGCTACTGCCACGATCTTTTTTCTGATGGTTTATCTGGTGATGCCGCGTTACACAAAACTGCTCCAACGCTGATTGTTCAACTGATCCCTCTGCTTTTCGGGAAGAGCAAAGGAGACTTCGTTGTGAGACAATCATTCCACTAGTAAAAAACCATTCCTCCTTGACCGGCAAGAGGAAATTACACTGGAGGAACCAATGAAAATCTCATCTTTGCTGATCTCCCTGGTCTTCGCGAGCGCAGTAACTTTTACTGCCAATCAAACCATGGCCTGGCACGACGCTACACACATGGCGGTGGTTAAAGCGGCTGGCCTGGACAACTATGTGTACCTTGCCGTGGGCGCCGACATGGCCAAGGAAAAAGCCGGGAGAATCGAGGCAGAAAACCATTACAACAATACCCCGCGAGGTGTCACGATTTTTCCGGAAATGGTCTTGGCTCAAGTCGATGACTACAATAAACCGGGAGACGTTGATGGTCATCTGTATGGGGCCATAATTGCGGCTCTCAATGACTATATACTAAGGGGGGCAAGCGGCAAATACGCTCTCTACCCGCTTGGTTATGCCGCGCACTACCTTGGTGACCTTTCGATGCCTTTTCATAATATTGCCTACGATAGCTTTAATAAAAAGAACCATGCCGCCAATGACGGAATCGTTGAAATCAGCGGCCCCAAGGATGAATCAACGGAAGCAAAGGTTGCCAGGCTTGCAGCCGAGATTCAGAAAAGGATGAAAAACCTTCCCGCTATTCAGCTCTCCACCAATGTCAAAGGTTTCAACAAGGAGTTGGCAATGCAGATTGCCGCTATTGCCAATAATGCCTCGGCGCTCGGCTATGCAATGGAAGATGCTACGCCACAGAGAACGCGCCTGACGGAGGAAGAAGCATACATGCAGCTCGCGCAAAGCGCTCAGTTGTTAAAGGCGGTGGCTGCGGCAATTGTAAAGTGACGGCTGGAGGGGACTCTGGAGATTGCTATCACATTGCCAGAAGTGATGGTGATACGGTTTCTTTCCCGCCGTTTATCCAGGGCAATACGCCCATGCAACAATCCTGCGTTATCGAAAACTTCCCTTCCTATGATGAAACCATTATCTGCCTGCTTGAGGTCGTCGGTGCGCCGGAGATCCTTGCGCAGCAAGCGCGAATCCTGATCAAAAGGCTGCTGGCAGGGTTCGACCCAGTGGCAGTGGATGCAGCAGACTCCCTAAGTCCGACAGACTCCTGGCACTCAACAGGTGGAGATCAAGTTCCACAAAATGTTTGATAGCAGCGCTCCGAAGGTTCTGGCGGCAATCGGTAGTCGTCATGTCCGGGTTGATCATCGAAGGGTCTGGACAAGACATGGAGCAACCGTTTCATTACCGTGAAATCCCTCCGTTCGACGGCGGCTTGCAGGGCCTCTTCCACCCGATGGTTGCGAGGGATGACAGCGGGGTTGTGCGCCCGCATGAGCGAGCGGGATTCTTCAGCGGACTGTGGTTGCCGCGCCAGTCGATCCTGCCAGCGCAGGTACCATTCCAAAAAAGCCGCGTCACGGAACAGGGGTGCATCCGCCAGTGTTTCTTCCGCAAGATCGCGGAACGTGTTTGTATGATCCGCGTGGTTCTGCTGCATGCAGCTGAGAAGGTCATTCATCAGGTCGATGTCAGCGCTTTCTGCCGTGGACAATCCCAGCTTTGCCCTCATACCGGAGAGCCGATACCTCTGGAATAACTCCGGAAACGAGGCGAGCGCTTCATTCGCAAGCTGGATGGCTTTTTCCTGATTCGCATGCAGCAGCGGCAGCAACGTTTCGGCAAAGCGGGCGAGATTCCACTGTGCAATATGCGGTTGGTTGCCATAGGCATAGCGGCCGCCACGGTCAATGGAACTGAACACCGTGGCAGGGTCGTAGGCATCCATGAAGGCGCAGGGGCCGTAATCGATGGTTTCGCCGCAGAGCGCCATGTTGTCAGTGTTCATCACTCCGTGGATGAAGCCTACCTGCAGCCACTTTGCCACCAGTGATGCCTGCCGCTCCATTACCACTTGAAATAGCGAAAGATATGGGTTTTCAGCGGTGATAAGGTCGGAGTAATGACGGCGGATGGTATACTCTGCGAGTGTCCGGATAGCCTCCCGGTCCCCTTGTGCCGAGAGGTACTCAAAGGTGCCCACGCGGATGTGGCTGGCCGCTACGCGGGTGAGGATAGCGCCCTGGAGCGGGGTTTCGCGGAATACCTGTTCGCCGGTGGTCACGACTGCGAGACTGCGCGTTGTCGGGATACCAAGGGCGTGCATTGCCTCGCTGATGATGTATTCGCGAAGCATCGGCCCCAGTGCCGCACGACCGTCGCCACGACGGGAATATGGCGTCTGGCCGGAGCCTTTCAGCTGAATGTCGAAGCGTTGACTGTCGGGAGTGATCTGCTCGCCAAGCAGGATGGCCCGGCCATCGCCCAGCTTGGTAAAATTCCCGAACTGATGTCCTGCATAGGCCTGGGCAATCGGCTCCGCGCCTGCGGGAATCAGGTTGCCGGCAAATATGGCAGCGCCTTCATCTCCTTCCAGCGCCTGGCTACGCAGGCCGAGCGACTCGGTGAGCTGACGGTTGAAAACTACCAGATGTGGCGAACGCACCGGAACCGGGTTCAGGCGGGCAAAGAATGACTCCGGCAGACGGGCATAGCTGTTGTCAAAATTCCAGCCCGCGACGGATACTGCAGAAGCTGTGTTTGATGTCATGGGTTTCCTCTGGTCTGAGTGAGCGGCAAAAGTGTTTTTCTGACACGAAGCAGCAGGCTTGCAATGCGCCACCCAGCACATTTCTCGCTTCAGTGACGAGTAGTTCAGTCATGTGGACTATTCAGGGAAATCACCGGGTGAGGTTTGAAATTCTGCCTTGTAAAGGATGACTCGTTAGCGTGGTGCACTATCGTTCCCTTATGATGAATTTTACGCTTCTGACATACAAATGTCAGGGATTTTATCCTAAAGTGAAAGTGTAGAGTCCCCGTTCTTCCCGAAGATGGCCCGGATAGTAGCGCATCGCGCTGAAGTTTATCGAAAAATGCGAATCCTTTGACTCATTCTGTTCCAATGGTTACACTAAAATCAGACCATTACGCTGCTGAAGCTATTTTCTCCTTCGAGGGAAGCGATGACCTCTAATAACGTTAGTCAAATCTATCACGGCTTCGAACAAGGTCCGATCCGCCCCCCCAGCGAGGCCCGGAGTCTCTTGGTGCGCGTAACCAGAAACTGCCACTGGAACCGCTGTTCCTTCTGTCCGGTCTATAAGGGGACCCGCTTCTCCGTCCGCCCGGTAGAGCACGTCCTGCGTGATTTGGACTCCGTGGCCCGTCACGTGGAGAACCTCACGCGACTCTCGGTCGGTCCCGGCCTGCTCCTGGAAGAGGATATCAGTGCGGCCTTCAACGCCTTGCCGCCCGAGGAGATCGCACCGTTCCGCGCCGCCCTCTCCTGGTATATGTCGGGCATGGAATCGATCTTCCTGCAGGACGCGGACAGCCTGGTGATCCGTCCCGCCTGGCTCATCGAGATCCTGACCCGTCTGAAAGATCTTTTTCCCATGGTGAAGCGGGTTACCTCCTACAGCCGCTCGGATACCATCAACCGCATGTCCGCGGACCATCTTCAGGCACTGGAGGAGGCGGGGCTCAACCGCATCCATATCGGTATGGAATCAGGCTGCAACACGGTTCTCGCCATGATGCGGAAGGGTGCCACAAAGGAGGTTCATGTCAGGGCAGGCTTGAAGGTGAAGGCTGCAGGGATGGAGTTGTCCGAATACTACATGCCGGGACTCGGGGGGCGCGATCTCTGGCGGGAGCACGCTCAGGACACGGCCGACGCCATGAATTGCATCAACCCGGACTTCATCAGGCTTCGCACCCTCGCCATCCCCGTGCGGGCGCCTCTTGACGAAGAGGTCCGCGCCGGGCGCTTCAGAAAGTGCCCGGACCTCCTGGTGGCTGAGGAGATACTGCTCTTCCTGGACATTCTTGAAGGGGTAACCGGGTATCTGGCCAGCGACCACGTCCTGAACCTCTTCCCCGAACTGGAAGGCCGGCTTCCCGATGATTTGCAAAGGATGAGAGACCTCATCTGGGGATTCCTCACCATGGAGCCTGAAGTACGTTTCATCTATCAGCTTGGCAGGCGGCTCGGGATCATGTCACGGCTCGCAGACACCGCTGATCCTGCCCGGAAGGCCGAGGCCCTGGAAGCAGCCCGAAGGCTCGGAGCGACTCCTGAGAACCTGGACGAGATCACCGATACCATCATCAAGCGTTTCATCTGAACGCCTGAATCTCCCGTTTGCCAACGACAACGACGTCGGCATCGCAGGCCTGGCTCTCACCAGCAGGGCCTGAAAAAGTTCTCTCCCAAAAAAAAGAAAGTGGTCACCCATTAAAGGGAAAAATGAGATAGAATCTTTCGAGAAGCAAAGTTGCCAGGTATCGGCATGACTGACCCTAAAGGCAGACGGTTAAGTGAAGCCAGGTTCGGCAGTGACGGTGTTCAGGTGGTACAGCAGGAGGGTGTGCAGATGATGAAAGGAAGCGAGAAGCGACGGGCCGATCATCCGATCGACGAGCTCTTCCTTGACCGCTGGTCGCCGCGAGCAATGTCGGGCGAACCAATTCCCCATACAGACCTGATGGTGCTCTTCGAAGCCGCACGCTGGGCACCATCGTCGTTCAATTATCAACCTTGGCGTATCCTGTTCGTCCGTCGTGACAGCGAGCATTGGCCATTATTCCTGGATTTGCTGACCACGTCGAACCAAATCTGGGCGAGCAATGCTGCGGCATTGCTGCTGTTTATTTCAAAGACGACATTCGACCACAACGGCAAGCCTGCTCGCACGAACTCGTTTGATGCGGGAGCTGCGTGGGAGAACCTGGCATTGCAAGGGAATCTGCTCGGATATGTCGTACACGGGATGCAGGGATTCGATTACGATCGAGCGAAGTCACTACTCCGGGTCCCGGAGGAGTATTTGGTGGAGGCAATGGTAGCCGTGGGAAAGCCGGGTGCGCTGGAGGCCCTTCCTGAAAAGTTCCAGGAAATCGAAAAGCCGAATGATAGACGGCCACTCGAACAGACCATCTGCGAGGGACCGTTTCGCCAAGACCTCTGGGGCCTTTCGAAAGACAAACCTGTCAATTAGAACGGTTCCAGAGTAGGGTGGGCAGAGAAGAGTTGGGACTTTTCCCTTGTTTCATCTTTATGAATCTGTACCGACATCCAAGCGGAGGTAGCAACTATGAGTACGCAGAATATTCGTCTGGGGCAATCGTGTGCACCAGAGGCTCGCCAGGCGGCAGAGGAATTTCATGCGTCGGTAGTGCAACCGAATATGGAACTGGTAATCTTCTTTTGCTCCAGCGAATACGATCTCAATGTGCTGGAGGAGGAAATAAACCGCCTGTTTGCGGGGATTCAAGTGGTGGGCTGCACCACTGCGGGTGAAATCGGGCCAGCCGGTTATCGTAGCCATAGTTTGACAGGGGCAAGCTTTCAGTCAGGTAGTTGCGTGGCTGTCAACGGACTGTTGGATCGTTTGAGCCAGTTCGATATTACCAGAGGGCATGACTTTGCTCAAATTCTCTTGCAAC
The DNA here is from genome assembly GCA_028683595.1 of Geobacteraceae bacterium. Lineage (GTDB taxonomy): Bacteria > Desulfobacterota > Desulfuromonadia > Geobacterales > Geobacteraceae > RPRC01. The sequence goes on from JAQUHM010000007.1 coordinate 6,473, forward strand.
GACTTGAAAGCAGAGCCCCTGGAGCAAGCCCGGACAACAGCTTTGCTTTTATGCTGATCGATGCTATGTCCATACGCGAGGAGCCTGTGACTCATGCCTTGCAGTACGCTCTGGGAAAGATATCACTGTTTGGAGGTTCGGCGGGTGATGATTTGAAATTCGTCAAAACCTGCGTTTTTGCTGACGGACGTTTCCTGTCGGACAGTGCCGTGCTGATCCTGATCAACACCACATTGCCATTCGAATTATTCAAGACCCAGCATTTTGTTTCCACCGAAGAACGGCTGGTTGTAACGGAGGCCAATCCTGCCACGCGTGTTGTCAGTGAGATCAACGGTCTGCCTGCCGCTGCAGAGTACGCTCGACTGGTGGGTGTTGAAGTGCAAGAGCTTGATGCCATGAGCTTCGCCGCTTCACCCGTTGTGGTAATGATCGATGGCACTGACTATGTGCGCTCTATCCAGAAGGCGAATGCCGACGGCAGCCTGGCTTTCTATTGCGCTATCGAGGAGGGGCTGGTGCTCAGGGTGGCGCATGGCGTGGATCTGGTGAATAACCTGGAACAGACTTTTGACAGGATTCGGGAAGAAATCGGACCGCCCCAGCTTGTTTTCGGTTGTGACTGCATTCTCCGTAATCTTGAGCTTACCCAGAACGGTTTAAAAGATCGCGTCGGAGAAATATTTGTGCGGAACAATACCATTGGGTTCAGCAGCTACGGCGAACAATTCCGGGGTGTGCACGTCAACCAGACCCTCACCGGCTGTGCCATAGGTGCTGCCCCGGAGGCAGATTCGGGGGTGCATGATGCCTGACCAGGTTGAGCAGAATGAGCTGGCCTTACATGACGAGATTAGGCGCCTGAACAAGATCATCCAGTCGTTGATGAATCGCGCTGAACGCAATACAAGCATCCAGGGGTCGGACTTCAACCTGTTCCAGACAGCAATTACTCTTGAAGATCAAGTGCGCCGCCGCACCCGGGAACTGGAGGAGGCACGGCTGCAAACCGAAAAAATTACCCGTGCCTTGCGTGAAAGCGAAAACCACCACCGCTTGCTCGTGGAGAACTCTCCCGTGAGTATTCACGAGATAGACATGGAGGGCAGGGTAACCTCCATGAACCGGGCGGGTCTTCTCATGCGGGGAGTCAAAGAAGAAAGAGAGGTACAAGGAACTTTTTATCTGGATGCTGTCTGCGCTGATGACCGGGAACGCATTGAGGACATGCTCGCCAGGGCGTATGCCGGCGAAACCAGCCATTTCGAGTTCAATGCCAGCGGGCCCCAGGGAAAAATATATAAGTCGTGTTTTGTTCCCATCAAGAACAAAAATAACAGTCTTGAAAAACTCATGGGCATAACGGAGGATATCACCGAGCGCAAAAACGCCGAAGAACAGGTCCGCAAGCTTGCCTTCTATGATACCTTGACGCAACTTCCCAATCGCCGACTGCTCCTTGATCGTTTGGGACAGGCGATGGCTGCCAGCAAACGTAGCGGTCATTATGGCGCGTTGATGTTCCTGGATTTGGACAAGTTCAAGTCGCTCAATGATACGCATGGGCATGGTATGGGCGATCTGCTTCTGATCGAAGTGGCGCACCGCATCACCCGTTGTCTGCGTGAAGTGGACACCGTAGCGCGATTTGGCGGCGATGAGTTCGTGGTGATGCTCAGCGACTTGGATGTAGATAAAAATCAGGCGCTTGAGAAGGCAGGTATTGTCGCGGAAAAAATCCGCGTTACCTTGGCGGAGCCATATTTGTTGAGACGGGTGCAAGAGGGTGATGTGGAGACGATAGTGGAGCATCGTTGCACATCGAGTATTGGTGTGGTGCTGTTTGTACGTCACGATGCCAGCCAGGATGATATCCTTAAGTGGGCCGATATGGCGATGTATCAAGCAAAAACTGATGGGCGCAATATATTCCGTTTCTTTGAGAAACAACCTGTATAACTAATGGCGGGATACATCCCTCGACATGAGTCAGAAGTGGCTCATAAAATTAATCGCGTTTGATATTCCAATCAAGATGTTTCCCCTGACCGAAAAGCCCGGAGGAAATGTTGGACATCCGTGAAGTAAAAACACCCTTCCACCACTACCATAAAAATGGTAGCATTCCGCCCTGAACCACGAGCCGTATTCCGACATTTCTCGTATCTTTCCGGTGACATGATGATGAAAAGAAATTTGCCGCCATTTCTCAGGTCCTACGGGTTTTCCCTTTTGCTGATCGTCTCGATTATTTTCGGCGCGATCCTCGGCATCATTTTTAAAAAGGATGCTGCCATATTCAAACCGCTGGGCGATATCTTTCTTAATCTGCTCTTTACCGTGATTGTCCCCCTGGTTTTCTTTTCCATCTCCTCAACCGTTGCCTCGATGACCAATCTCAGGCGCCTGGGCAGAATCCTCGCCTTGATGGTGTTGATCTTTGTCGGGACCGGCCTCATTGCTTCAGCGGTCATGATCGCCGCAGTCATCATCTATCCTCCTGCTGCCGGCGCAAGCATCCCCCTGCCGGTGGCGGTTGATGTACAGCATCTCAAGGCCTCCGAGCAGATCGTCCGGGCCTTCACCGTCTCCGATTTTCCAAACCTTCTATCCAAGAACAATATGCTGGCGCTGATCGTTTTTTCGATGCTGACCGGCCTTGCCACCTCCGTGGTGGGAGAGAAGGGAAAGGCATTTGCCGGTTTTTTGAGTTCCGCCAACGAGGTGATGATGAAACTGATCACCTTCATCATGTACTACGCGCCGATCGGACTCGGTGCCTACTTTGCCTACCTGGTCGGCGTTTTCGGGCCGGAGCTGCTGGGCTCCTACGCCCGCGCCATGATGCTCTATTATCCAACCGCCCTGGTATATTTTATTGTAGCCTTTACCCTGTATGCTTTTCTTGCCGGCCGTGGAGTTGGCGTGAAAAAATTCTGGTGCCACATCATCCCGCCCGCTCTTACGGCTCTTGCCACCGGGAGTTCGATGGCGACGATTCCCGCCAATCTGCAGGCGGCGGACAACATCGGCGTGCCGAGAGATATCAGTGAGGTGGTCATTCCGATCGGCGCGACGGTTCATATGGAAGGATCCTGCCTGGCTGCCGTGCTGAAGATCGCCTTTCTCTTCGGGATTTTTCAGATGCCCTTTACCGGGGTCGAGCCGATTCTGACCGCCTTGGGCATTGCCCTTTTGACCGGCGTGGTGGTGAGCGGCATTCCCGGTGGCGGCACCATTGGTGAGCTTTTGATTCTGTCCTTCTATGGATTTCCTCCCGAAGCCTTGCCCCTGATTACGATGATCGGCACACTGGTGGATGCGCCCGCTACCATGATCAACGCTGTTGGCGATAATGTTTCCAGCATGCTGGTTGCCCGCGTTCTGGGCGGCAAGGGGTGGATGGACTCGAAAGGGTGACGGAGAAAGTATCAGGGAGATGATGAAAAAAACAAAAATATATGCATACCTGCTTGCCGCAGTAGTTTTCTGTCTTGTGCCGGTCCTTGGGATTTTGTCCGCTGTTGCGGCAGATGAAGCCCCGGCAGAGTGGATTCAGTCGTCTCTGGACAAACTGGCTGGGGAATCATCCCAGGTGCTGCTGGTAACCAGTGAGGAATCCTCCGGGTTTTCGGCGATGCTCTTTGTCTTGGAGAAGAGGGGTAACAAATGGCGAAACGCGTTCCCACCGCTGCCTGCCCTGATCGGCGGGAAAGGCTTTGCCCCACCGGGCGAAAAAAAGGAAGGTGACGTCAAGACACCGTCCGGGGTTTTTGCCCTGAAGCGTGCCTTCGGCTATGCAGTGAAGATTACCTCCCGGATGCCCTATCGGCAGGCCGGGGATGACGATATCTGGGTGGACGAAGCCTCTTCTCCCGACTATAACCGCTGGGTCAGAAAGGGTGAAACATCTGCTGCTTCCTTTGAACTTATGAAACTGGGCGATGATCGCTACAAGTACGGCATTGTGATCGAATACAACACCGATCCAATAATCAGGGGAGCGGGCAGCGCCATTTTCATCCATGTGCGTCGCGGGGAGAACATTCCCACCATGGGTTGTGTTGCCCTGTCCGAATGCGACCTCGTGAAGATCCTTGGCAGGCTTGTCCCGACGAAAAAACCGCTTGTCGTGATGGGAACCATGCATACACTTGTCCAGCTGAGCCAGGGAGTCCGGGAATCATCGGATTTTTTGGCGGGTAATCAGGGGAGATAGCTTCAAGGTATTTCCCCAGGAGGATCAAATGACGGTGCGTTTTCCGATACTGCTGCTTTTTTTTATCCTCTTGCTCACTCTGCAGGCCGGACAATCGCCGGCTGAAGTTTTACACAGGACATTGCCGAAAGGTTTTGTCTATGCGGACGAGACGATCCCTGACCTTCGCCTGGATCTACGCTATGCGGGTTACCACAACTTCGTGGGGAAACCGGTTGATGGTTACCTGAATCAAAGATGCATCCTGACCAGGGAGGCGGCGGAAGCGCTGAACAAGGTCCAGGAAGAGCTGCGTCCTTTCGGCCTTGGAGTGAAGGTCTTCGATGCCTACCGGCCGCAGATGGCGGTGGACCATTTTGTTCGCTGGGCACACGACTTGAAGGACACCGGAATGGAGCAGGAATTCTATCCCGACGTGGACAAGAAGAATCTGTTCCGGGACGGCTATATCGCGACAAAATCGGGTCACAGTCGCGGCAGCACCGTTGACCTGACTATTGTCTCTCTGGGGGGCGAAGACGTGGGTCGGGAGCTGGACATGGGCAGCGGATTTGACTATTTCGGTCTCTCCTCATGGCCGGACAGTCCCCAGATACCAACGTCCTCCCGTGCGCACCGCCTTCTTTTGCGGTTGGTAATGGAAAAATACGGTTTCAAACCCTATCCACAGGAATGGTGGCACTTTACCCTGAATAAAGAGCCCTGGCCGGAGACATATTTCAATTTTCCGGTGCAGTGACTCCAGATGATCAGCTGGATTGTTAAAGATTATCGGTTTGTGCAATAGGTAAGCTTTCTTTGACCAAAATTATACCGCTTGGTATATTTGGCTTGACTTGAATATACCAAGCGGTATATTTAGCACTATAGATGCTGGTGCGGAGGTATTTATTGGGAAAAGCGGAAGAAACCAGGCAGGCAATCATCGAAAGAGCGGCAGTTATTTTTAACAAAAACGGCTACCAGCGAACATCCATGGCGATGTTGTGTGAAGACTTGGGGTTCAGCAAGGGCGCTATATACGGGCATTTTGCCGACAAGGATGCCTTGGCGGTGGAGGCCTTCCTGCACAGTGTCCGGCATGTCTCCGAGAGGGTCCGGGTAAAGCTCCAGCCCTGTCAGGGAGAGGTTAACAGGCTGCGGGCTTTTGCTGCGACCTTTCTGGACTTTTTCGAGGAGACCGTACAGAAGGGCGGCTGCCCGATACTGAATACCGCTGTTGATTCTGACGATGCCCATCCGCGGCTGCATGAAGAGGTGCGCCGGGTCCTGACGGCCTGGGAGGGACGCCTTGTTGCCATGGTGGATGCGGGCAAGCAAAGCGGCGAGATCCGCCCTGATGCTGATGCGCACCTTTTTGCCGCCACCTTTATTGCCCAGATTGAGGGTGGAACTTTACTGGCGAAAACCATAGGGGATAAAAAGTACCTGGAGCGTTCGGTGGACGGAATCAATCTGCTCATCGACCAGATGGCGGTGGACAAGAACTGAAGCGGATGGACTACAGGAGGAGACTATGGGACTGATCACAATCGATGAGAGCAAGTGTCGGCGATGCGGGTATTGCGCCCGGGCTTGCCCGGTGGGGATCATTGCGCTGGGGGAGGGATTCCCGACAACGGGCTTTCCCACTACTATTGAAAAGATTGAAAAGGGCTGCATTACCTGCGGCCACTGTGTTGCCGCCTGTCCGACCGGGGCACTCAGCCATTGTCGCATGAAAGCAGAAGAGTGCCCGCCTCTGGAGGCAGGCTGGCAACTGACCCCGGAGCAGATCGGGCAGCTCATCAAGGGCCGACGGTCGATCAGGAACTATCGGAAAGAGCCGCTGGATCCGGACGTCATCACACAAGTACTGGATATCGTACGCTATGCGCCGACTGGAATGAACACCCAGACGGTTTCCTGGAAGGTGATCCTTGATGAACAGGAGATCCAGTTCCTCTCCCTGGCCGTGATCGAATGGCTACGCACCCTGGAAGGTGAGCAGGTACACGGGGTAAAGGGGATGCTGAAGGCGTGGGAGAAGGGGCGCGATCCAATCCTGCGCAAGGCTCCGGCCTTGATTATTGCCCATGGGGAGGTTGATGATCCGATGGTGTCGGCTTCAGCCACAATCGCCCTTGCCACCCTTGACCTTGCCGCCCTTTCCTTTGGTCTTGGTACCTGCTGGGCCGGTTTTCTCCTCCAGGCAGCCCTGAATTCTTCCGAAGTTGCGAGGGCCCTGGCATTGCCGGCAGGCCACCGCATGTACGGTGGGGTGATGATCGGCTACCCGGAATTCGAATACGCGCGCATCCCGACACGTAATCCGGCAAAGGTAATCTGGGGATAGTGCCCGGCATATTCGTAAAAAATTAGTAGGGGCGAACCTATGTGTTCGCCCGCCTCTCTCTAACGACGAAAGGGCAGACACATGGGTCTGCCCCTACATCGTGACATATATTGCCAATGAACTGAGGAGAAGTAAACCGATGACAGAACAGAACTTTCACCGTTTCGGCGGGGCCAGCCGCTACGTGCTAGACGAGGAGCTGGCCAAGATCGTCAATGTCTCCATGGCCCTGGAGATGCCGCTGCTCCTCAAGGGGGAGCCGGGCACCGGCAAGACCATGCTGGCTCACGCCATTGCCGAGAGCCTCGAGATGCCGCTCATCATACTGAACGTCAAGTCAAGCATGAAGCTGGTAGAGGCGCTCTATCAGTACGACACCCTGACCCGCCTTAATGACAGCCGTTTCGCCGATTCAACTCGCGATGTGAGCAACATCTCCGATTACATTCGTATGGGCAAGATCGGCCAGGCCTTTGTGGCCGACCAGAGAACCGTGCTTCTCATTGATGAGATCGACAAGGCAGATACCGATTTTCAGGATGACATGCTGGATGTGCTCGATCAGATGCAGTTCGACATCATGGAAATCGACCTCACCGTCAAGGCCAGGTGCCGGCCGGTGATCATCATTACCTCCAATGCCAAGAAGGACCTGTCCGATCCCTTCCTGGGGCGCTGCAATTTTCACCACATCGCTTTTCCCGATCCGGACATTATGCGCCGTATCATAGCTGTGCACTTCCCGGACTTGAGCGACGAGCTGGCCCATGCCACTATCAATGCTTTTTACCGTCTGCGGAAGGTCGAAGGGGTCGAGAAGAAGCCCGCCACCCGCGAACTCCTCAATTGGGTCCGCGCTCTGCAGGCCGACCCGGATTTCCGGACCGAGGCATTGAGCGACGGAACGCTTCCCTATCTGGGCGTCCTGTTCAAGAAGAGCAGCGATCTGGAGAAAGCTGCTCTGGTGGAGGCTTCCTGAGACTGGTAAATCCTGTCAGGAGATGAACCAATGTTCGTGCCTTTCTTTTATAGCCTGCGTGAGCGGGGGGTCTTGGTAACGCCTACAGCCTTTTTACGCCTGCAGAAAGCCCTGAGTCTCGGTCTTGTTGCTTCGCTGGATGATTTCTACACCGTAGCGCGGGCGGTCCTGGTGAAGAGCGAGCGGGATTTTGATACCTACGACCGTGTCTTTGGTGAACTGTTTGCCGGGGCAGAGGCGGAGACCCTGGCTGGAATCACCATTGACGATACTGTGCGAGCCATGCTGGAGCAGTGGCTGAAGGATCCGGCGGAGCTTGCCAAAGCCCTGGGCATTGACGAGGAAACGCTCCGCCGTTTAAGCGGCGAGGAACTGGTGCAGTATTTCCTTGATCGGCTGAAGGATCAGAAGGGTGATCATCATGGTGGACGGAAGTGGATCGGCACCGGCGGGGTTTCTCCGGTAGGCCACTCGGGGAAGCGGCCCGGCGGTATGCGGCTTGGTGGTTCCTCGCGCAATCGTTCCGCAGTCAAGGTGGCCATGGAACGAAGGTACAAGGACTATTCGCGAGGCGCTCCCCTGACCAGGGGACAGATGGGAGAAGCGCTGAAGCGTCTCCGATACCTGATACCGGCAGGGCCGAAGGATGTGGTGAGCGTGGACAAAACGATTTACCACACCATGCGCAACGCCGGGGAAATCGACATTATCTTTGACCGGCGCCTGGCTGACCGTCTCAAGATCCTTCTTCTCATCGACAACGGCGGCTGGTCCATGGAGCCTTATGTGGAGACTGTCCAGGCACTGTTTCATCATGCCCGATCCCAGTTCAAGGACCTTTCCATCCGCTACTTCCACAACACTGTCACTGATCGGGTCTGGCGCGACCCGGAGCGCCGCAGCCGGCCTGAGGCGGTGGAGGATCTCCTCAGTCGCGATCCGGAAACTCGCCTGATCTTTGTCGGAGACGCCAGCATGGCTCCCGAGGAGCTGTTGGCGGTAGACGGCACCATCCTCCTGGAATACCGGCAGAAACAGCCGAGCATCGAGCGTCTGAAGTTACTGGCCGCTACCTTTCGCCACTCTGCCTGGCTTAATCCCATTTCTGCATCGTTATGGAAGCATGGTGAGACGATCGGCATAATCCGCACCGTGATTCCCATGTTCGAGTTGAATCTGGCCGGGCTGGAAAAGGGTGTTCGACACCTGACTGCCCGCTGACTTCTCCGGACTTCTGATTCCAGCAGATGACTGCTCTATGCTAGCTGTTTACAAAAGGAGGTTCGTAATGGGACATCTGGTGGGAAAGGACATTTTCCGGGAGTTAGGCCGCAAGATAGATGGTCTGGAAATGCGGGTACCCTGGAATGAAACGCTGCATGCCATCCTGAAGGAGCTGTATTCTGAGCAGGAGGCTGATCTGGTGGTGAAGATGCCCAATGGTCTTTCCATGTTTTCCGAACTTGCGCAGGCAACGGCCTTCGAGGGGGCAACTCTGCGGAGGTTGCTGGACGGCCTGACTGCCAAAGGCCTTGTTATTGACCTCCGGCTCCATGATGAATTCTACTATGCTCCGTCTCCTCTTGTAATCGGGATCTTTGAATTTACCATGATGCGCATGGGCCCGAACGTCAAGACCAAAGAGATGGCGAAGCTGTTTTACGAATATATGGAAGAGAATGATTCATTTCTTGGGGCAAATTTCGGACATGGAGAACAGATCTCTATTTTCCGTGCCCTTCCCCATGAGGGAGTTCTGTCTGAATCCGATTATTTCGAGGTGCTTGATTATGAGAAGGTCTCAGCTCTGCTGGAGGAAACCGACAGGTTTTCCATCGGTCTCTGCAGCTGCCGCCATGAAAAACTTCACCTGGGAGAAAAGATTTGCGACGTGCCCCTGGAAAAGTGTTCGCAGTTCGGCTATGCGGCAGATTTCATGATCCGGAACAACCTGGCCCGTGAGGTGAGTCGCTCCGAGATGGCAGACAACTTTGCCCGGTCACGGGAAATGGGGCTGGTCCTCGGTGCCGACAACGTGCGGAAAAACGTCAAGTTTGTCTGCCATTGCTGCAAATGCTGCTGCGGGCCGCTGCTCGGCATCAGCAAATACGGCTACCCCAATACCATTGTAACGTCCACCTTTATCGCGGTAATCAATGCCGAAACATGCATCGGCTGCGGGAAATGCAGCAAGGCCTGTCCTATTGATGCAATCAGGATGCACGACGTGGAAGGGAAGGGGACCAGAAAGAAAAGGGATGCCTGGGTTAATACGTCAATCTGCATCGGTTGTGGTGTCTGCGCCCTGAAATGTCCCACCAGGGCCTGTCTTCTGGTGAAGCGGGAACAGCGGGTTATCCATCCTGAAACCACCTTCGAGAGACTGATGCTCCAGTGCCTGGAAAAGGGTACCCTCCAGAACCAGATTTTTGCCAATCCCAAAAGCATCAGCGAAAAATTTCTCTGTGCCTTTGTCGGTGGATTCCTGCGCCTGTCCCCGGTAAAGAAGGCGCTCATGAGCGACACCTTGCGGTCACGTTTTCTCGATGTGATGAAACAGGGGGTTGACCGACAAGGGAAGGGCTGGCTGACAGAGGTGTGAACTTTTGATTGCACGGCAAGCGATAGCTGCGCGAGGAGAGAATTGAAGAGAAAAGGAGAAAGCCGATGACAGATCATTTTCCGGAACCAAGATTCATCAGCACGAACGGCATTCGCATGGCGGTTTATGAGCAGGGGAACGGAATTCCCGTGGTCTTATGCCACGGTTTCCCGGAGCTCGCCTTTTCCTGGCGCAAGCAACTCCCTGCCCTGGCTGAGGCGGGATATCGAGTCATAGCCCCTGACCAGCGGGGGTATGGGAGTACGGACAAGCCCGGCACGGTTGCAGCGTATGACATCCGGCTGTTGACCGATGACTTGGCCGGGCTCCTGGATGCTTTGGGACTTGATCGCGCGGTTTTTTGCGGACATGATTGGGGAGGTCACGTGGTCTGGGAAATGCCGGCATTTCATCCCGACCGGGTTGCTGGCGTTATTGCCCTTAATACTCCGCACCGCTATTTTCAGCGGATGGGGCCGGATCCGATCGCCTGGATGCTGGAAAACTACAGTTCCCGCTACTATCGAATGGCCTTCCTGCAGGAGGGTATTGAAGTGGCGTTGACTCCGGAAATACTGCCGCTCTTCCTTGCCGGCCTCTACCGGGCGCGGCCCATTACCATGGAGCAGTTTCTGGCGGCACCGCCCGCTGTTCGAAATCTTGAGTTCGAGTTTATCATGGAATCGGCGTTCAGCCCTGAATTGCCAGGTGAACCTCTCATGTCGGCAGAAGAATTCCAGGTTTACACTGATGCCTTTGTGGCGGGCGGGTTGACCGGACCTCTGAATTGGTACCGTAACATCGTCCATAACGCGAAAATCCTTCAGGATGTCGATTCCCGAGTAACAGTGCCGTGCCTGATGATCTCGGCAGAAGACGATATCTTCCTGCCTCCTGTCCTGACAGAAGGAATGGAAGAGTATCTGCCCGACCTGGAGAAATACCTGATTCCGGAATGCGGCCACTGGACCCAGGCCGAAAAACCCGGGGAAGTGAACCGATTGATCATTGACTGGCTTGCCAGAAAGTTTGGTCGTTAGCTTTTTGTGATCCCTATTACGTTCTTTTTAGACCGCGCTGCCAAAAATCGGTTTGTTTCCGCAACCACCACGCCCGATAGACCCAACAAACCAATGAGATTCGGCACGGCCATCAGTCCGTTCATAACGTCAGCAAAATTCCAGACCAGTTCCAGCTTGATGACGGCACCAGCCATGACAAGCGTGGCATAGAGGAGCCGGTAGGGAAACAGGGCCTTCACCCCCAGAAGATATTCCAGACATTTTTCGCCGTAGTAGGCCCAGCCTATGATGGTGGAGTAGGCGAAAAACACGATGCCGAAGGTTACGATATAGCCTCCAGTATTTCCGGGAAGTCCGATATCGAAGGCGGATTTGGTAAGGGTTGCAACCGCTGCGCCGGAATGCCATGCGCCGGTGACAATCAGTACCAGTCCGGTCATAGTGCAGATAATGATGGTGTCGATAAAGGTGCCGGTCATGGATACAAGCGCCTGTTCGCATGGTTCGTTGGTCTTGGCCGCGGCTGCAGCGATCGGTGCGCTTCCCATGCCGGATTCGTTGGAAAAGACCCCCCGCGAGACGCCCTTCTGGATGGCGAACATTATCGTAGCGCCAAGAAAGCCGCCGGTTGCCGCGCTGCCGCTGAAGGCATCGTGGCATACCAGCCACAGGGCTCCCGGTACTTCATTCGCGAAGCGGAACAGGATAACCAGGCAGCCAGCAACGTAGACTATTGCCATCAGCGGAACCATGATCGCCGAAACCCGACCGATATTTTTTATGCCTCCCAGGATAACCACGCCGGTGAGCAGCGCCAGTACGATGCCCGTAGTCAATGGGTTTATGTTGAAAGTTTCCTTCAGGTTTCCTGCAACGGCATTAGCCTGGACGGTATTACCGATGCCAAACGCCGCTATTGAGCCGAACAGGGCGAACATCACCCCCAGCCATTTCTGTCCCAACCCCCTCTCCAGATAATACATCGGCCCGCCGGCCATCTCGCCGTTCTGGTCAACTACCCGATACTTGACGGCCAGTACACCTTCCGCATACTTGGTGGCCATGCCAAGCGCTGCAGTGACCCACATCCAGAACAGTGCTCCAGGCCCTCCGATCGATATTGCGGTTGCGACGCCGATAATGTTCCCGGTACCGATGGTCGCTGCCAGGGCCACCATCAGTGCCTGAAAATGGCTTATATCACCCTGCTCATTGGATTTGGGCCTGACAAAGGTCTCGTAAAGCGCGTGTCCCAGCATTCTTACCTGCAGACAACGCAGCCGGAAAGTAAGGAGCAGGCCTGTTCCGACCAGAAGGATCAGCAGGGGAATTCCCCAGACATAGCCGCTCAGTGCAGCAAAAAAAGCATTCAACTCACTCATGAAGATACCCCATTGTTTGTGGAAGTTTGGGACAGCAGTCCGCGAGAGGATCGAGGGATACTCTAATGAGGCTTTGCAATGATGTCAACGCTGTTCTTTCTTAAGGCTAATTTTCAACTCCGGTATTCGAGAGACTTTTTGACAGCTTCTGGTAAATCGTTTATCTTTGCTGTGAATACTCACCTGTAACGGGAGGAAACCCCATGACCGCAACAACCGTGCTCTATTTTCTCGGTGCTTCTGTTGCTCTTACCATAGCCCCCGGACCGGATAATACCTTTATCGTTGCCCAGGGAATCTCCCGGGGGAGAAAGGCTGCCATTGTTACCGCACTAGGCATGTGTAGCGGTATCAGCGTCCATACTACGGCTGCCGCACTTGGCATTTCCGCATTGCTCTATTCTTCTGCCACTGCCTTTCAGGTTCTGAAATTCGCCGGCGCCGGCTACCTTCTCTTCTTGGCATGGAAATCACTCAAAGAGCAGCAGATTCTGCTTCCCCAGGGAGCGGATAATGGCCGCAGTTTCCGCTCCCTGTTTCGGCGTGGATTCGTTATGAATGTCATAAATCCCAAGGTGGCCCTTTTCTTTCTTGCCTTTCTTCCTCAATTTATTTCGCCTGGTTCCGAAAGGGAATCCCTGCAAATGCTTTTTCTGGGTCTGCTCTTCATGGCTCAAGCAGTTGTGGTCTTCAGTGTCATCGGCTGGCTTTCCGGCAGTGTGGGGCATCTTATCCTGAAGCGGCCGCGGATAGCCCGCTGGTTCGGCTGGCTGACGGCAGGGGTATTTGCCTCACTCGGCATTCGTCTGGCCTTGGCGGAGCGTTGATGCCAAGCTATTTCGGCAGATGGCCGGCGGCTCTTACATCTTCCATAACAAGAAAAGGAGCGGTTTTTCGCTCCTTTTTCTTGTTTCGGTATAATCAGCAACGGCAGTCAGCAGATATCAGGTTGCCGGTGCCGGTTCTACGGGTTTTGCTTCCTGGATATGCAGAACCATATCCATTTCTGCCAGCGGTGCCCGGTACTGGCCTTCCTGGTACAGGCACTTGACAGGACAGGCCTCAACGCAGATTCCGCAGTAGACGCAGGAAAACGGATCGACTTCCCAGGTTTTTGCCTGTTTATCCACCTTGATGCACTGTGAAGGACAGCGCAACTTGCACACACCACACAGGATACATTTATCCATATCGATTTTCAGTTCGCCTTTCACGTTCTTGAATGGTTCCCTTTTATGGAAAGGATAGAGCCGTGTAGCGTATTTTGTCATCAGGTTCTTTAAAACGTTTTTCGTCATGAACATGGTATTGTCTCCCGATGGATTATCGTTCCGTACAGCTGATGCAAGGATCTATCGTCAGAATCAGAATCGGAACATCGGCCAGGTCGCAGCCCGGCAGCATTTGAAGAAGCGGAGGAATGTTGGCAAATGTCGGGGTGCGGATTCTCACCCGGTCCAGAAACTTTGTGCCGTTTCCCTTGATATAGTAGAGACATTCTCCTCGCGGTTGCTCAACGCGTGAGATTACTTCACCATTCGGGAGCCCCTTGGCCTTGACGAAAAGCTCACTTTCCGGAAGCTTGGAAAATGCCTCCCGAATCAGGTCAATTGCCTGAAAGACTTCATTGAATCGGCAGATGGTTCGGGCATAGCAGTCGCCATCCGTCTCAACTACAGGTTGGAAGTTGAGTTCCGAGTAGGCGGCATATCCGGTTTGACGCATGTCCTGGGAGATGCCGCTTGCGCGCAGGGTCGGTCCGGCTGCTCCCATTTCATAGGCTTGTTCCTTTGTCAGGACACCGATACCCACAGTACGTTGTTTCACGGTAAAATCATCCATTATCGTGGACTTAAGCTGGAGCACCTCTTTTTCGACAATTTTCATCGTGTCGAGAATCCACTTCTGTGTCTCAGCATCAATGTCGCGTTTCACGCCGCCGACGCAATTGACAGAAACAATGACCCTGTTTCCGGAGGTTGCCTCCTGAAGATCCATGATACGTTCGCGGATTTTCCAGAATTGCATGAAAAGACTTTCAAATCCGAAGGCATCGGCAAAAAGACCAAGCCAGAGAAGGTGGCTGTGCATCCTGTGCATTTCCGCCCAGATGACGCGCAGGAATCTCGCCCGGGGCGGGACTTCCACTTTCATTAATGCCTCGATACCTTGACAGTAGCACATTGCATGTAAGGTGCTGCAGATTCCGCAGACTCTTTCCACAATCTGTATCATTTGCGTATGGTCGCGTATCTCAGCCAGTTTTTCCAGCCCCCGATGAACATAGCCCAGTTTTGGAATGGCTTCCTTGACTATCTCGTCTTCTACGGTAAGCGTCAGATGCAGCGGTTCAGGAAGGACCGGATGCTGCGGTCCGAAAGGTATTACTGTTCGTGCCATAATGTTTATGCCTCCTCGTACAGGTCAAAACCCAGTGGTATGCTTTTCCCGGTTGTAGCCGGGCGATTTCCCGGCCTCAAACCCTATTAATTCCTATCTTGCAGAAAGGGGTTTTTTGTACCTCTTCGTCCAGATAGAGCATCCCCTGGAAATCTAACGAGAGGCCGTCGAATTCTACGCCAAAATGTTCTTTGATCTCGTTTTCAATGAGAACTGCACTGGCGTAAACGGAGCAGATACTCGGCATTTTCGTGCCTTTCGGTACATTTACCTTCAGGTTAACCAGTTCCAGGTCCTTATCCAGATGATACAGGACGCAAATGCTGTCGCCCAAGTCTGTTGATGACATGGTGATAAACCGGAACCCTTCATCCTTCAGCATTCTTGTCTGAGAGATAATCCTGTCCGGTAAAAGCTCCGGGGCATTATCCTCGGTTAAGACAATCGCACTATCTATCATGGAATATCTCCTTCTATTTCCTATCTGCTTTTTATGAATTTCTGGGTTTTTTCAAGCCGCTCAAAGATTCCTTGATCAACTTTCTTGCCTTTTTCCGCAAGTTTTCCCAGCGCAATGATTACGCCGTCAATGATCGACTCCGGCTTGGCTGCACATCCCGAGACATAGGCATCGACCGGAATGATCTTGTCTACGCCGCCAACGACGTTGTAGGCATCACGAAAGATGCCTCCGGTTGTTCCGCAGGCTCCGATGGCCACGACTACCTTCGGTTCCGGCATCTGATCATAGATATTTTTCAGTGCTTTCTTGTTTCGGTGATTAACTGTTCCGGTTACGACCAGGATATCGGCGTGCTTCGGGTTTCCCACATTGAGAATTCCGAACCTCTCAATGTCGTAGACCGGGGTGAGGCATGCCAGAACCTCGATATCGCAGCCGTTGCAGCTGCCGCAATCGAAGTGGATCAGCCAGGGAGATTTTACTCTCGAGTTGTTGATGAGTCTTTTCATATTCAGGTAACCTCTCTTAAGGGACTCGGTGCGACGCTATTATCGAACAGCACAACAGCTAGTTATGTCCGACGCCTGATCTTATTTCCGCTTACGGGACCGGACCATCTTGATGCAGAAGAGTCAAACTTATTCAACAAGTTTCAGGCCGCAGGGCAGGGTTGCAGATTCAAGTTCCATTATTTGATTTTTGCGTAAATCCAGAAGTAATTCGCAAAGGACATGAGCAGTCCCCCGGCCCATGCATGAGGGAGCATCCAGCGCCAGGTAAGTCGGGCGCAGATATTGTCCACGAGAACTTCACCGAAATATGTTGCCACGATCAGGACCGCCATCCACGTATAGTTGGTATGCCAAAACAAAGCACAGAGTCCGAGAATGAAGACAGTTTCGTACCAGTGGGATATCTCGATGAGCGCCAGGTATGGTCCGGAATACTCGGTGAGAACTCCCTTTACGATCTCCTGGTGCGCATGATGGGAGCTGGCGATGTCAAAGGGAGATTTTTTCAGTTTGATGACAAACGCGTACCCCATGACTACGAAAAGGAGCGGCAGGGAAATAAGAAGCGGCTCATGGTACGTCGCGAGAATCTCGGAAATCTTGAAGCTACCTGTTTCCAGGTAAATACCGACGAACACTAGGATCAGCAGGGGCTCGTAGGTAAGCATCTGAATCAGCTCACGTTGGGCACCAATCTGGCTGTAGGGGGATTCCGCGGCAAGTGCCCCGATTACGAGGAAAACGCCGCCAACCGCCAATACGAAGAAGATGAGAAGCAAGTCGGACTGGAGGGCTAGGAGAATGACGGTCAGTACATTTGCGGCCAGGTACATATAGGCACAGACAATCTGCCAGTAGTTGATGATCATCTTCTCTTTCCCGAACAGTTTCAAGACATCGTAGAAAGGCTGGAGTATCGGTGGGCCGTAGCGACCCTGCAGACGTGCGGTCACCTTTCTGTCGAGACCTGCGACAATTCCGCCAATGACTGGCGCCAGGAATATTGCTGCTAGAATTGCTATAATATCATACATGCTCATCGTATAACCTCCCCGAACAAGACAATCAAGATGATGAGAGCGACAATATTGACCCAGTAGGAAATTTTGCTCTCGCCGATAATATCCTGCATATAAATATTGGCGGGGACATAGTCCTTCCAGTTGTTCAAGTGGCTTCTGAACTTTGGCTGGGTAGCGTCTGGATACTGTTCCCCGCACATGTAGGGAGCGCTGATGACCTTATGGTCTTTGGTTTTTGCGGCGACGACAGCAGCGATATACGCGATGATGGATACGAGGAAAACCGGCAGGACGTAAAAGGCGCCAGCGCCGCTAGTCAGACCCAAGGGGTTGGTTTTGAAGGGCTCGACGAAAAGACCTGGTTTATAGGTTGCCAGTACCGGATCCACAAGCCACGTGTATAGCCAGGGAACGCCTAGGCTTAGTACGATTGCTGCAACTGCCAGGGTGATGAGAGGGACCTTGATCGACGCAGGGTCTTTCCATTTTGCCTTGGTATAGAATCCCTTGAAAATTGTCATAAACGGGGCAAAAAAACCTTCATTTCCCTCTGACTCGAAAACTTTCATATGCGGACCGCTGACAAAGATACCTGCCCAGCGTGCCCAGAACAGGACGGTCAGTCCGCTTCCCAGCGCAACCATGACAACCACCCAGGGGATAGTGGCGGCGGCTTCAATAGCCATCCACTTGCTCATGAGGGCTCCGAAAGGTGGCAGCATCATGGTCAGGATGCCGATAATCGTTATCCGTGAAAGGGCGGGCCTAGTGTTGTAAAGCCCGCGCATGTCTTCGATGTCGCGGCTACCGATAGCATGCTCGATGGTGCCGACACAGAGAAAGAGCAGTCCTTTCGAGATAGCATGGAATATTATCAGCAGCACTGCCGCAATGATGGCCGCTGGTGTGTTGATGCCGGCGCAGGCAATAATGAGGCCCAGATTGGCAATGGTGGAATAGGCAAGGATCTTTTTGCCGTTACTCATGTTAACTGCAAGGGCTGAGGCCGTCAGGAAGGTAAAAGCGCCAAATGTTGCAATCATGGTGCTGAGAAAAGTTCCCTGGTAGCCGGGCGCCATTCGCACAATTATGTAGACACCAGCTTTTACCATGGTACTGGAATGGAGAAGGGCTGACACGGGGGTTGGCGCGACCATTGCTCCACAGAGCCAGCTTTGGAAAGGAACCTGGGCTGCTTTGGTGAATCCCGCGAAGCAGAGAAGTGCAAAGGGGAGCATCAGGGCCGTCATGACACCAGGACCGTGATTGATCAGTGTCTGCAGGGAAAGATATTCCGTCGACTGGGTGTTATAGTAAATGAAGATGATTGCCGCGACAAAGGCGACACCACCGAGCATATTCATCCAAAGGGCTTTTGTGGCATTTCTGATGGCGATTTCTGTTTTGTCATGCCCAATCAGCATGAATGAACAGAATGTTGTCACTTCCCAGAAGAAGTAGAGCCAAAGGAGGTTGTTCGAGAACACCAGGCCGTTCATGGCGCCAAGAAAAATCACCAGGAAAAAGAAAAATCTTGGTTGACGGGTCTTTTTCAGGTGAAGATGATGCTCATGGTCCTCCATGTAGCGAATACCGAAAATGCACACGAGGGATCCGATGATGGATATTATCAGGTTCATGATGATGGCAAGATTGTCTATGTAGAAGGCGGGAGTCACTTCCACATGGGGTGCCATTTTCAGTTCGAAGTAGGCCAGGGGCACTATCTGCAGGAGCGTGAGCAGAATGACCAAGGGGTTGCCGAGTTTGAAGGCAATTCCGAGGATAATGAACAACAGTGCAAAATCGGCAAAGGTTATTAGGGAATTGACCTTCAGACCGAGAAGCGTCTCCGGTGTGTACAGGTACGGCCCGTGGAGGTTTTGAAAAAGCATGAGAGAGCTTATTGCCAGGATGATTCCTGTTGTTACGATAATGAAAGCTCTAACTCGGTGATTTTTTGTGAGAAAGCAGAGCACACCAGCGATAAAAGGCACTAGGACACTAATACCGATCAATACGTCTACCATTTGTAACCTCCCTTCGCCAGAACAGCCAGCATTTCCGTGTTTCTCTGTGCCATGACTTCTCCTTTCCAGTATTAGTGAGACTTAAAGCAAAAAAGTGCTATCTGAGAATCGAGGTGCTGTATTTATGAAAATTACACATATTCTCGAGACCATTTCGACGGAATGTAAAAAAAATGATACAAACCGGTACATGCTAAGCCCACTGCCAAAGAAGTGTCAAGAAAAATTTAGCTATACTCAAATAATTTTACTTACAGTTTATATGCGCAGCAGGTTATTTTATGGAAAATAAACTGTTATTTCTTTTGTGAGGGTGAAAATACCTGACAAAGCAAGTGAAAGATGCAGGCTGAGATGCGCGATGTTTGATGAATCCGTCAATTCATAGTCTTGATTTTCTGACCTTCGTGGCAATCTTTTCGGGAGAATACAATGTGTCATCTGTTTTGAGCTTTGATTGCATTCTGGAATGTGTCGGGAAGCATAAAGGCCGGAGCCACAGAAATAGAAACTGTGAAGCCGGCCTCTGCGGTGAAACCTCAGGTATGGGGAGGGGTGCAGTCTGGTCGCCCTACAATCGTAGTACTCAATGCTGCACGGTGTTGACGGTAATACATTGCTCTCCCCTCGAACTCCCCGTAACCTCTGAAGAAAGATCTCTTCAGTTCGAATGTGTTAGACTTAGCTCAAGGGAATCCACATGCTTTTTGCGGTTCCAATGAAAGTGCTGTATGAATGGAGCATACCGTAGTTTGAGCAAGAGACGGAATAACCTTCAATCTCACGCATATTGGCCAAAGCATCCTTGATTTCGTCGATCATTACCACGCTGCTTTTCTTTTCAGAGTGAACTTTATTGATGACATAGGCCTGGTCCTCTTCGGTCAGAAAGGAGTAAACGGGAACCAGTGCACACTTGTCTACGAGCTCAATGAGGTCTTCAGGGTAGATTTCATTTTGAGCTTGAACTTCGATTTCGACATTGCTCAACTGACCGAACAATCCTCCCGGCTTATCAATGTCAGAGGCCGGATAACTGGTGATGCAAGGGATGGTGATTTTCAAGGATGTCTTGGGCTTCAGGTCGCTTTTTGAAACACTTGCCGAATAGGTACACATATATCTGACCAGGCATGATTCTTTGGCAACAGGAGTTTTTTTCTCAATAAAAAACGGGTAATTGAAATCAACTTTTACCTTTGTTGCGTTCAGTTCCTTCATGTAATCGAGAATATTTACCTTGAGGGAATCTGACCCGATATTGTCCTGATGCTGGTGAACGATCTGGACAAACTTATCAATCCAGCGTGCTTCAAATTCATGCATGATTCGAGCGGCAATGGAAATTTGGGCAATAGTGTGTTGTCCTTCCTTATTGTCCCTGGACTGAACTTTCAGCGGAAATGGCAGATCCGACATGCCCACATCCTGCAAAAACCTTTTTTCCTCTTTCATCTGTTCCTCCTTAAGGTTGCTCGTTGTTCCACAGAAATATGATGTGGAATTTTGCCAGTCGTCATTGTAATTAAGTATACCGTATTCGCAGAAAAAAATTGGACGCAGCCTGTATCATTTTTTTCGCAAAAATAAAATATACTTTATTTAAACTTGAAGAACGGGAAAAAGTCAAGTGGATTTTATCAAGGGTAAATATATTTTAGATTAGTTAAAGCATGATCGACGGAGGGTAAGTGTACAAAAAAGCCCCGACTCTCCTATAGGAAAGTCGGGGCTATGAAATGCGCTACAGTATTGCTTTAATGATTATTCGTCTCTTTCATAATCAACGATACGTTTTGCGACCGTTTTAATGCAGAGAAGGTCTTTGTAGTTGATGTTGTTGCCCAGGTAGTTGCCGCCATCCGTACCGCAGCCAAGGGTCAGTGAGGGAGGAAGCTGGTTGTAGATGAGGCCGACGCTGCCGTGTACCGCAGGCTGATTAAGCAGCAGCCTGTTGGCAGGGATTTCAAGGGCAAACTTGTTCAGAACTGCATCATCCTGAGCATGAACAACGGCGGTGTGGCCTGCGCCACCCCACAGAAGCTGACTCTTGGCGGCCTGGATCGCTTCGTCCGTGCTATTGAAGCTGATGTAGCCGAGAACCGGGGAGAGTTTCTCATGGCTGAACCAATCTTCGGGGCCGATGGTGGTGAGGGGCACGAGAAGCAGCTTGGCATCAGCAGGGATATCGAAGCCGGCAAGCTTGGCGATTACCTGGGGAGACTTGCCAACGATGGCCATTGCCGGAACGCCTCTTTCCTTGTCGAACATGACCTTTTCGAGTTTTGCCTTCTCTTCGGCGTTGACCAGATATGCGCCTCTCTCAACCATCAATTTGACGGCCTTGTCGCAGACTTCCTTGTCGTCGAAGATCATCGACTGGTCGGAAGAGCAGATGGTGCCGTTGTCGAAAGTTTTGGAAGCGATGACGTTATTGACCGCAACGCTAAGTTTGGCGGATTTTGAAATGAAAACCGGAGTGTTGCCCGGGCCAACGCCGATTGCAGGGTGACCTGAGCTGTATGCCGACTTAACCATGGCGCCGCCGCCGGTGGCGAGAACAAGCTTCACGCCCGGGTGCTTCATCAGTGCAGTGGTTGCCTCAATGGAAGGTTCCTCGATCCACTGAATGCAGTTTTCGGGAGCACCAGCGCCTACTGCTGCGTCGAGCATGAGCTTTGCTGCATAGGCGCTGCACTTCTGTGCGCGGGGATGGAAGGCAAAGATGATTACGTTGCGGCTCTTGAGAGCGATCAAAGCCTTGAACTCGGTGGTAGAGGTCGGATTGGTGGTCGGGGTGGCAGCCGCAAGGACACCAAAAGGCTCGGCAATATAGGACACACCATCTTTTTCCTCGATAACACCAACGGATTTCTTGTCTTTGAAATACTCATAGACAACATGGGCGCCAAGGTGATTCTTGATTGCCTTGTGGTCGGCACGACCGATACCGGTTTCTTCAACGGCCAGTTCGCCGAGCTTGACTTCGTTGGCAACACTGACTGCGTCCATTGCCGCACAAATCTTGTC